>NZ_JAWDID010000027.1:0-71114 GCF_032464875.1 Allobosea rubneri | reverse complement strand
GCACCGGCGCGGAGAAGCCGCGCAGCAGCGAGGGGGCCGGCGCTTCGCTGAGCCCGGTGAAGGTCACGCTCAGCGAGGGCTCGTCGAGCACGACGACGCCGCCGGCCTTCAGCGCCGGCGAGAGGCTGTTGAGCGGCAGGTCGCCATCCTTGCCGACGAGGCCGAGCGCCACGGGAATGACGACAGGCGCCTTCTCCGTCTGGCCGGAGGTCGGCGGCGTCGACTGGGCGAGGTCGAGCGTGAAGCTCTTCGCCGCGGCGTCGTAGCGGCCGCTCGCCACCACGGTCGGCGTGCCGGCCTGCTCGTACCATCTGGCGAAATGGCCGAGGTCTTGGCCCGAGGTCTCGATGAAGCAGTCGAGGAACTCTTCGATCGTCGCCGCCGTGCCGTCGCAGCGCTCGAAATAGAGGTCCATGCCGCGTGCGAAGGCGTCGTCGCCGATCAGCACCTTGAGCATGCGGATCACCTCCGCGCCCTTCTCGTAGACCGTCGGCGTGTAGAAGTTGTTGATCTCCTTATAGGCGCGCGGCCTGACCGGATGGGCGAGGGGGCCCGCATCCTCGGAGAACTGGGTCGAGCGCAGGGTGCGGACATCGGCGATGCGCTTCACCGGGCGCGAGCGCTCGTCGGAGGAGAATTCCTGGTCGCGGAAGACCGTGAGACCCTCCTTCAGGCAGAGCTGGAACCAGTCACGGCAGGTGATGCGGTTGCCGGTCCAGTTGTGGAAATACTCGTGGGCGATGATCGCCTCGATCGAGATGTAGTCGCCGTCGCTCGCCGTCTGCGGGTCGGCCAGCACGTATTTGTCGTTGAAGATGTTGAGGCCCTTGTTCTCCATCGCGCCCATGTTGAAGTCGGAGACGGCGACGACGTTGAACACGTCGAGATCGTAGTTGCGGCCGAAGACGCGCTCGTCCCAGCGCATGCAGCGCACCAGCGAGTCGAGCGCCCAGCCGGCGCGCCCGGCCTTGCCCGGCTCGACATAGACCGCAAGCTCGACCTTGCGGCCGTCGGCGGTGACATAGGGCTGGCGGACATGGTCGAGCCGGCCGCCGACGATCGCGAAGAGATAGGCGGGCTTGGGGTGCGGGTCATGCCAGACGGCGAAATGGCGCTCGCCGCCGGGAAGCTCGGCCGCGGCGACCAGATTGCCGTTCGCCAGCAGCACCGGCGCCTCGGCCTTCACCGCCTCCAGTCTGACGGTGTAGACGCTCATCACGTCCGGCCGGTCGAGGAAATAGGTGATCCGGCGGAAGCCGTCGGCCTCGCACTGCGTGCAGTAGACGCCGCTGGAGCGATACAACCCCATCAGCTTGGTGTTGGCGGCAGGGTTGAGCTCGGTCTCGATCCTGAGCGAGAAGGCCCGCTCGGGCGGGGAAGGCAGCGTCAGCGACTGCGGCGTCGCAGTGTAGAGAGCGGGGTCTAGCGGCACGTCGTCCAGCGCGATCGAGCCCAGCGTCAGCTCGTCGCCGTCGAGCACCAACGGTGCGCCGGCGCGGCCCTGCGGGTTCGGCCGCAGTTGCAGCAGCGCGCGGACCCGCGTGCGGCCCGCATCGAGCACGATGTCGAGGTCGACGGTATCGATCAGCCAGTCGGACGGGCGGTAATCCTCGAGGCGGATCATCGGGGTATCTTCGGCGCGCATGGCTCGTCCGATCATTGGAAGGCTGGTTGCTTGTCTTACAGGCTGGGCGGCCGATCCGAAAACCGGCCCGCGCCCAGCTTAGTGGTGTCCCGTGCTGGCGACCGGCTCGGCATGGCTGACCAGCCGGCAGACATCCGGGCGTGCCTGCCTGACCGCCCGTTCGATCGCGTCGACGGCGTGGTGCACGGCGGCAACGTCGAGTCCGCCCTCGGCTCGGCAGTGATAGTTGACGACGAGGCCGTTGCGGGTCTCGCGCACCCGCACCGAGTGGATGTCGCGGATCGGCCCGCCGGACTCGGCGGCGCGCGCCGCCTCCTGCGCGATCGCCTTGCCTATCGCCTCGACGGTCTCCCAGGCGGCGTTGTGCCCGCTGGGTTGGCTGGTCTCCATCGGCTCGATATGGGTCTCGACCTCGGTCTCGCCGCCGAACTCGGCCCGGATCGCGCTTTCCAGCCGGGTCGCGATGTCATGCGCCTCGGACAGCGGCAGGCCGGCATCGACCTCCATGTCCAGCGAGACGGAGAGGCGCCCCCCGATCGTATGGACGCTGACATGGTGCACCGGCACCTTCATCTTCAGCGCGATCAAGAGGACGCGCTCCAGCGCCGTTTCGTCATCGACCTGTACCGGATTGGCCGTGACGGTGATTTCGGCATTGGGCTCGGCGGCTGCCAGCGCCGCCAGCAACTCGGTCTTGATCGCGGTGACGCGGTCGAGCGGCAGCGTGCGCGAGACCAGGATCCCGATCTCGCCCTGGACCTGCCCGCCGGCCGGGCGCAGCTTCAGCCATTCGACAGCGACGATGCCCGGTACTTCGCCGGCAGCCTGCCGCAGCCGCTCCGACAGCCCCTTGGGCGCGGCGTCGATCAGCGTGTCGATGGTGCGCCGCCCGAGCCGGAAGGCGGTGAGGATCATGTAGAGCGCGAGACCGAGCGCGGTGGCGCTGTCGGCCATCGGCACGCCCATCCGCGACAGCACGAGGCCGGCGAGCACCAGCGCCGTGCCGACGAAATCGGTGGCAAAATGCGTCGCCTCGGCGGCGAGCGCTTCGCTGCGGGTGTCGCGCGCAACGGTCGTCAGGGCCCGCCAGCGCGTCGCGTCGACCATCAGCGAGAACAGGAGCACGCCGACGACGAGCGCGGTCACCTCGACCGGCGGCTCCGTACCGGCACGCAGGCGGTTGATCGCCTCCCAGAGGATCGCGCCCGAGAGCCCGAACAGGATCGCGGTCTCGAGCAGCGCAGCCAGCGCCTCGACCTTGCCATGGCCGTAATGATGCTCGTCGTCGGCCGGCTTGTCGGCGGCGCGCACCGCGAACCAGGTGAACAGCGTCGAGCCGATGTCGATCAGCCCCTGCAGCGCGTCGGTCAGAAGCGCGAGCGAGCCCGAGACCAGCGCCGCCGCGAATTTCGCCAGCGTCAGCAGCACGCTGGCGGCGACCGAGAGCGCCGCCGCCCGCTGCTTGATCCGCGACACCTCGGCCGAGGCGGCCGCCGTCGGCATGCGATCCTGCGTGTCGGTCATGGTAAGTCCGCGCGAGCCCTCTTGGCGAATGGCGGGTTTGGCCCGATCTATCGGCCAGATCAACCCTGGGAGAAGAACCGTGAGATATCTCCACACCATGGTGCGCGTCACCGACCTCGATGCCGCACTCGATTTCTACGTGACCAAGTTCGGCCTCGTCGAAACCCGCCGCATGGAGAGCGAGAAGGGGCGTTTCACGCTGGTCTTCCTGGCTGCGCCGGAGGATGCGGCGACGGTCAAGGAGCAGGGCAGCCGCGGCCGCCCGACCCTGGAGCTGACCTATAACTGGGATCCGGAGGTCTACACCGGCGGGCGCAATTTCGGTCACCTCGCCTATGAGGTCGACGACATCTACGCGACCTGCGACAAGCTGATGAAGGCCGGCATCACCATCAACCGGCCGCCGCGCGACGGCAACATGGCCTTCATCCGCTCGCCCGACAACATCTCGATCGAACTGCTCCAGAAGGGCGAGCCCAAGCCGCCGGCCGAGCCATGGCTGAGCATGCCGAACACTGGCGTCTGGTAGGCGAGCGTTTCCGACCGGGCGGCTTGTCCGCCCGGCGGTTTCGTCCCATGACCAATCAGGATGGCGCTCTGGTCGAGAGGCGCCGCCAGCGGGAGACGCGTCCTTGAACAAAGCCCTCTTCGGCCATCTCGACGACGGAACGCCGATCCACGAGGCGGTTCTGCATTCGCCCGGCGGCGCCGAGGCCAGGGTGATGGAATGGGGCGCCGTGCTGCGCGATCTCGTCGTGCCGCTGCCGGATGGAAGCCGTCAGCGCGTCGTGCTCGGCTTCCCCAACTTCGCGGACTATCCCGCGCATTCGCCGCATATGGGCGCGATCGCCGGGCGTTTCGCCAATCGCATCGGCCATGGCCGCTTCATGCTCGACGGCGTCTCCCATCGCACGCCGCTGAACCAGGGCGGCAAGCATTCGCTGCACGGCGGCGGACAGGGCTTCGGCAAGCGGCCCTGGACGATGATCCAGCACGACGAGGCGAGCGTGACGCTGGCGCTGGTCTCGGCCGATGGCGATGCAGGCTATCCCGGCACGCTGCGGGTCTGGTGCCGCTATGCGCTGGTCGATGGCGCGACCTTGCGCCTCGAACTCTCGGCCACCACCGATGCGCCGACCATCGTCAACCTCGCCCATCATTCCTATTTCCGGCTCGACGATGGCCCGGACATCCTCGACCATGAGCTTGAGGTCCGCGCCAATCTGACGACGCCCGTCGATGCCGACCTGATCCCCGATGGCTCGCTGGCCGATGTCGCCGGCACGCCCTTCGATTTCCGGAAGACCCGGGCGGTCCGTTTTGCCAACCCGGACGGCAGCCGCTTCTGGTACGACCACAACTTCATCCTGTGCCGCGACCGGCGCGAACAGGCGGCCGGCGGGCTCGAACTCGCCCATGCCGCAACGCTGCGCTCCCGTCGCTCCGGGCTTTCCATGGAGGTCTGGACCACCGAGCCGGCGCTGCAGGTCTATGACGGCGCCAAGCTCGCCACCCCGGTGCCGGGGCTGGACGGTGTTGCCTACGGCCCCAATGCCGGGATAGCGCTTGAGCCGCAGCATGTGCCGGATTCGCCGAACCTGCCGCATTTCCCGTCAACGGTGCTGCGGCCGGGCGAGGTCTATCGCCAGCTCAGTGAATTCAGGTTCGGAGTCTGAGCTTCATGGCCGGCGTCTTCTGTCTTGGTATCGCGACGCTGGACTATGTCTACAGCGTCTCGCATGTCCCGAACCCCGGCGAGAAGGATCGCGCCCGCGATCTCGTCGTCACCGGCGGCGGCTGCGCCGGCAGCGGCTCTGTCGCGGTTTCGCGTTCGGGCGGCAAGGCCTGGCTCGCGACCCGGCTCGGCGACGACCTGACTGGCGACGCGATCCTGGCGGACCTGCACGCCGAGGGCGTCGATACCTCCTATTCGCACCGCTTTGCCGAGTTGCGCTCGCCGGTTTCCTCGATCCTGATCGATGCTCAGGGCGAGCGCATGGTGGTGTCCTATACCGATCCCGCGACGCCGATCGAGCCGGACTGGCTACCCGCCACGCTTCCGGTCGGGGCGGATGCTGTGCTGGTCGATACGCGCTGGGGCGAGGGCTCGCTCGCGGCGCTGAAGCTGGCGCGGGCGGCCGGTGTGCCCGGCGTCATCGACGGCGACCGCCAGCCGACCCATCCCGAAATGGTCACCACCGCCAGCCATGTCGCCTATAGCGAGAAGGCGCTGACCGAGATCTGCGGCGAGGGCGACCCGCGCGAGGCGCTCGCCGGGCTGGCGCAGGGCGCCTCTAACTGGCTCGCCGTCACGCTCGGCCATCGCGGCGTCCTGTTCATGGAGAATGGCGGCATCGCCCATCTGCCGGCCTTTCCGATCGAGGCGGTCGACACGCTCGGCGCGGGCGATGTCTGGCACGGCGCCTTCGCGCTTGCGCTCGCCGAAGGGCAGAGCGAGCGGGCGGCGGTGCGCTTCGCCTCGGCCGTCGCGGCGATCAAGTGCAGCCGCTTCGGCGGCCGCTCCGGCACGCCGAAGCGCGACGAGGTCGAACGCTTCCTAGCTGCGCATCCCTGATTGCCTGCAGGCTGGGCGGCGCTGCCCGTAATTTGGGCAGCGCCCGGCGGGCTGGCCCTTGCCGGCGAATTCCGGGCACGAAAGACTGCGGCCGTCCGCCAGAGCCGGCCTGCCATGTATGCTCCCGCGCTGCCCTTGCCCGTCGATCCGCTGCTGCCGGCCTATGTCCGGGCCAGCGGCGGCGTCCGCCTGCGCTTTGGCGCGGTCGGCGCGCGCACCATGCGGCTGGAGGTCGCCGAGAGCGGCGGCTATCGCGCCCGTTTTCCGACCAGCCATGACGGCCGCTGCGAGGCGGTGCTGATCAACACCGCCGGCGGCATGGCCGGCGGCGACCGCGCCCGGACGCAGATCGCGCTCGACCCCGGGGCGCAGGCCGTCGTCACCACTCAGGCGGCCGAGAAGATCTATCGCAGCCAGGGCTCCGATACTCATGTGGATACAGAGATTGCCGTCGCGCCGGGGGCCGAGCTCGCCTGGCTGCCGCAGGAGACGATCCTGTTCTCGGGCGCGCGGCTGGCACGCAGCCTGAGCGTCGATCTCGCCGCGGATTCGCGCTTCATTGCCTGCGAGACGCTCTATTTCGGCCGTGCCGCCATGGGCGAGACGCTGCTGCATGGCTCAGTGCGCGACCGCTGGCGCATCAGGCGCGCCGGGCGGCTGGTCTTCGCCGAGGATCTGCGTCTCGAAGGCGCGATCGAGGAGACCTTGCGCCGCAAGGCGGTGGGGCAGGGCGCGCGCGCGATCTCGACCGTGCTCGCGACGGAGCCCGGACGGCTGGACGAGATCAGGGCATTCCTGGCCGAGGAAACCGTCTTCTCAGAGGTCGAGGCGGCGGCGGGCGCGCATGAAGGCTTCCTCCTGATCCGTCTCCTCGGCGGCGATGCGCAGGCCTTGCGTCGCGCCCTCGTCATGCTGCTCGGGCATCTGACCCGGCGTGCGCTGCCGCGCACCTGGTCAATCTGAGGAGTTGCAGCATGCTGCCGATCCAGGGTCTGAAATGCGTCTATGATACCGGCTCCCGCGGCTGGGCGATCGAGCTTTCGCTGAAGGCGGAAGATGAGGTCCTTGCCCGCCGCTTCGATGTCGATGGTCCCGAGGATGCCGAGATGCTGATCGAGGCTTTCGAGGAATCGACCGCCAGCAGCTTCGATCCGGAGAGCGGCGAGATCGTCTTCGCCTATGAATACGCCTCGCTCGACGAGGTGGACGAGGACGACCTGGAAGACGACGCCGCGGAGTCCGCAGACGAGGATTCCGAGGACGACGAAGACGAGGAAGAGGCAGAGAAGGCCAACGCATGAATCTGACGCCGCGCGAGAAAGACAAGCTGCTCATCGCCATGGCTGCCATCGTGGCGCGGCGCAGGCTCGAGCGCGGCGTCAAGCTGAACCATCCCGAAGCCGTCGCGCTGATCACCGACTTCGTCGTCGAGGGTGCGCGCGACGGCAGATCCGTCGCCGAGCTGATGGAGGCCGGCGCCCATGTGCTCAGCGCCGATCAGGTCATGGACGGCATTGCCGAGATGCTGCACGACGTCCAGGTCGAGGCGACCTTTCCCGACGGCACCAAGCTCGTCACCGTGCACGAGCCGATCCGCGGCTCCGCCGGCCGCCTGAAGCCGGGCGAGATCACCACCCTGCCGGGGGATCTCATCCTCAACGAGGGCCGCGAGAGCCTGACGCTGAGCGTCGCGAACACCGGCGACCGGCCGATCCAGGTTGGCTCGCATTATCACTTCTTCGAGGCCAATCCCGCGCTCTCCTTCGAGCGCGACAAGGCGAGAGGCTTCCGGCTCGACATTCCCGCCGGAACCGCGGTGCGCTTCGAGCCCGGCCAGACCCGCGAGGTCAGGCTGGTCGCGCTCGCCGGCAAGCGCGAGGTCTATGGCTTCCGCCAGGAGGTGATGGGTAAGCTGTAGCTGCGCAAAGCGAATGGCGGAGCCGGCCGATGACCGAAGCAGCAGGCGTGCAGCCCTCCCATCTTCCTGCGAACGGCAAAAAGAAATACGGCATCTGCGCGATCTCCGGCGCCGAGACGCCGCGCAAGAACCTGGTCTCGCTGGAGACGCTGCGCCCCTCGCTGACCGAGCGTATCCTCGCCGACTTTCCGCAACTGACCGAGCACAGCCTGATCAGCAAGGCCGAACTCGCGCGCTATCGCACCCGCTATGTCGAGGAGATTCTGCGCGAGGAGCATGGCGAATACTCCGATCTCGACCGCGAGGTCGTCGAGAGCATCGCGCGGCAGGATACGATCGCGAGCGACACCGACGACGAGTTCAACGAGAAGCGCAGCTTCGGCGAGCGGCTCTCGGACGGGCTCGCCAGTTTCGGCGGCTCCTGGGCCTTCCTGATCAGCTTCGCCGTCGTTCTGGTGGTCTGGATGCTGATCAATATCGCAGAGGGGCCGGGCGCCTTCGACGCCTATCCCTTCATCCTGCTCAATCTCGTCCTGTCCTGCCTCGCCGCGATCCAGGCCCCGATCATCATGATGAGCCAGAAGCGCCAGGAGCAGAAGGACCGCGCCCGCTCATCCAACGACTATCAGGTCAATCTCAAGGCCGAACTCGAGATCCGGCATCTGCACGAGAAGATCGACCATCTGATCACCCGGCAATGGCAGCGCCTGGCCGAGATCCAGCAGGTCCAGCTCGAGATGATGCAGGAAACGCAGCGCGACCAGGCCCGCAAGCTCGCCAAGGCCGCCGCCGGCAAGCGCAAGGGGCCCCGCAAGCCCAAGAACAGTGAACCAAAGACCGGTGAGACCGGCAATGGCGAGCCGCCCGAGCCGGGGACGGCTTCGGCCTGAGAATTGCCAGAGACATCGCAGGACCAGATCGGGAACCGACCATGCCCTTCGCCTTTCCGCGTAATGCCTATGCCGCCATGTTCGGCCCGACCACCGGCGATACGGTTCGGCTCGGCGACACCGAGCTCGTGATCAGGGTCGAGAAGGACTTCACCACCTATGGCGAGGAGGTGAAGTTCGGCGGCGGCAAGGTCATCCGCGACGGCATGGGCCAAAGCCAGGTGCGCAATGCCGACGGGGCTGTCGATACCGTCATCACCAATGCGCTGATCCTCGACCACTGGGGGATCGTGAAGGCCGATATCGGCATCCGGGCCGGCCGCATCTGCGCCATCGGCAAGGCCGGAAATCCCGACATCCAGGAGGGTTTCGGCAATTTTGCTCCGGAGGAGACGATCGTCGTCGGGCCCGGCACCGAGGTGATCGCCGGCGAGGGCAAGATCGTCACCGCCGGTGGCTTCGACAGCCATATCCACTATATCTGCCCGCAGCAGATCGAGGATGCGCTGATGAGCGGGCTGACCACCATGCTGGGGGGCGGCACCGGACCGGCCCATGGCACGCTGGCGACGACCTGCACGCCCGGCCCCTGGCATCTCGGCCAGATGATCCGCGCCGCCGACGCCTTCCCGATGAACCTCGCCTTCGCCGGCAAGGGCAATGCCGCCGTGCCGGGCGCCCTGATCGAGATGGCCGAGGCCGGCGCCTGCGCCCTCAAGCTGCATGAGGACTGGGGCACGACCCCGGCCGCGATCGACAACTGCCTTTCGGTCGCCGACGAATACGACGTCCAGGTGATGATCCACTCCGACACGCTGAACGAGTCGGGCTTCGTCGAGGACACGATCAAGGCCTTCAAGGGACGCACCATCCACGCCTTCCACACGGAGGGCGCGGGCGGCGGCCATGCGCCGGACATCATGAAGGTCGCGGGGCTGCCCAATGTCCTGCCTTCGTCGACCAATCCGACGCGGCCCTTCACCGTCAACACGCTCGACGAGCATCTGGACATGCTGATGGTCTGCCATCACCTGTCGCCCTCGATCCCCGAGGACCTCGCCTTCGCCGAGAGCCGCATCCGCAAGGAGACGATCGCCGCCGAGGACATCCTGCACGATTTCGGCGCGCTCTCGATGATGTCCTCGGATTCCCAGGCCATGGGGCGGATCGGCGAGGTCGTGACCCGCACCTGGCAGACCGCCCACAAGATGAAGGTCCAGCGCGGGCCGCTGCCCGAGGATGCCGGAACGGGCGCCGATAATTTTCGCGCCAAGCGCTATGTCGCGAAATACACAATCAACCCGGCGATCTCGCACGGCATTTCTCGCCATATCGGCTCGGTCGAGATCGGCAAGCTCGCCGATCTCGTGGTCTGGTCGCCGGCATTCTTCGGCGCCAAGCCCGACCTGGTGCTGAAGGGCGGCATGATCGCCGCTGCGCCGATGGGTGACCCCAACGCCTCGATCCCGACGCCGCAGCCGGTGCATTACCGGCCGATGTTCGGCGCCTTCGGCAAGGCCGTCAGCACGACCTCGCTGGTCTTCGTCTCGCAGGCGGCGATGGCGAACGGGCTGAAGGGCCGGCTCGGCACGGACAAGGAGATGGTCGCCGTCGAGAACACTCGCGGCGGCATCTCCAAGAAGAGCATGATCCACAACGACGCCACGCCCGATATCCGCATTGACCCCGAGACCTATGCGGTGATCGCCGATGGCGAATTGCTGGTCTGCGAGCCCGCGAAGGAACTGCCGCTGGCCCAGCGCTACTTCCTGTTCTGAGCCTGCGTCTCCGCGCGGAACCTCATTGCCGGCCTGCACGTTTGCCTCCCGTCGCAACAATGGGAGGTTGCCATGGCCAAATCCAAACCCGCGGGTCCGAAGGGCCAGCAGCCCGAGGCTCTTGCCACTTTCGCCGCCAGCGCCCGCAATGACGGGCGCAAGCCCAAGGAAATCGGACTGGAGGCGACGAAGGCGACGGCGCCGCTGAAAACGTCGCCGGCGGTGAAGCAGGATGCCGCCACCAAGGTTCTGCGCGAAGGCGTGCTCGGCAGGAAGCAGGGCGCCGACGCGGCGATCGACAAGCTTCCCGATCGCACGCGGCGGCGCTGACCGGGGCGCGAGCCGACCGGTTGACAGGGCTGGGCTCTTGGCCTTCATCTCGCCGGCTAAGAAAATCGCCCTGGAGGATAGCTTTGCCAAGTCTTCGTCACGCCCTGGCCGCGACCACGCTCGCCGTCGCCGCCTATGCCGGCCCCGCCGCCGCGCAGGGCCAGGTCACCGTCTATTGCTCGATCCTCGAGGAACAATGCCGCGAGGGGGCCTCGATCTTCGAGAAGGCGACCGGCATCAAGGTCCAGATGGTCCGCAAGTCAACCGGCGAGGTCTATGCTCAGGTCAAGGCCGAGGCCTCCAATCCGCGTGGCGACGTCTGGTGGGGCGGGCCGGGGGAGCCGCATCTGCAGGCGGCGGAGGAAGGGCTGCTCGACGAATACAAGTCGCCGAAGCTCGCCGAGCTGCATGACTGGGCGAAGCGCCATGCCGAGCAGTCGAAGTTCCGCACCTCCGGCATCTATCTCGGCGCGCTCGGCATCGGCTACAATCTGGAGACCCTGAAGAGCAAGAAGCTGCCAGAGCCGAAATGCTGGGCCGACCTGCTGGATCCGAAGTTCAAGGACGAGGTCCAGGTCGCCGATCCCAGCTCCTCGGGCACCGCCTATGTCTTCCTCGCGACGACCGTCCAGCGGCTCGGCGAGGAGAAGGGCTTCGAGTTCCTCAAGACCCTGCACAAGAACATCAGCCAGTACACCAAGTCCGGCATCGCCCCGGTCAAGGCGACGGCGCTCGGCGAAACGGCGGTCGGCATCGCCTTCATGCACGACATGCTGACGCAGAAGCTGCAGGGCGCGCCGATCGGCATCGTCGCCCCTTGCGAGGGCACCGGCTACGAGACCGGTTCGGTCTCGGTGATCAAGGGCGGCAAGAACCCGGACGCGGCGCGCAAATTCGTCGACTTCACGCTCTCACCGGAGGCGCAGGACATCAACGCCAAGCTCAAGATCAACTCGATCCCCTCCAATAAGAACGCCAAGCTCTCGCCGGACGCGCCGAAGTTCGAGGAGATCAAGCTGATCGACTACGACACCCCGCGTTGGGGCAGCCCGGCCGAGCGCTCGCGCCTGCTGAAGAAGTTCGACGACGAGGTGAAGGCGCTGCCGCGCTGAGGCCTGAGGAAGGCGATTAGTAGCACGAACCATAATTCGTGCTACTAAATTGGATATGCAGCGCATCCCGCTCAATATCCAGACGCTCTATGCCGATCTGCAGCAGCAGGTCGCTATGGCCTCGCAGGACGAGGCGACGGTGGTAGCGACGACCGTCGCAGGCATCCGCTATCTGCGGCTCCAGCGCTGGGTCGGAGCCAGCCGCACGGTCGAGCACCTCGGCCGTGCCGACGATCCCGAAGTACTGGCCCGCGCCGACACAGCCCGGGCCGAGATGGCGCGGCGACAGGAGAGGCGGCGCCTCGTCTCTGCGCTTCGGCGCCTCATTCCCGGCCCGACCAATGCGCTCGGGCGCGTCGCCGATGCGGTTGCGCATGCCGGACTGTTCCGACGCGGGGCAGTGCTGGTGGGCACTGCGGCCTATCAGTGCTACCCGCCCTTGCTCGGCATGGTCCTGCCGTCGGCGACGGTCATGACGCAGGATCTCGATCTCGCCACCGCCGATCTCGCGCTCGATGCCGAGATCGCGGGTGACAGCATGCTGGCGATCCTTCAGCGGGCGGAGGCGAGCTTTGCGGCGCTGCCGGGGCTCGACCCGAAGGCCCCACCCTCGCGCTTCCGCGACCGGCAGGGCTTCGTCGTCGATCTGCTGACCCCGCAGCGCCGCCGCAGCGACCGCGATCCGATGCCGTTGAAGGCGCTTGCCGCCGGGGCGACGCCGCTCCAGCACCTCGACTGGCTGATCGAGGATCCGGTCTCGGCCGTCGCGCTGCACGGCGCCGGTGTTGCGGTGGTCCTGCCTCGGCCGGCGCGCTTTGCCGTGCACAAGCTGATACTTGCGCAGAAGCGAGGCGCTCACGAGCCCGCCAAGGCCCGCAAGGACCTGGCACAGGCGGCCGCTCTGGTGGAGGCGCTGCGCGTCGCTGCCCCCTTCGAGCTCGACGACGCCATCGAGGACGCGCGGAGCCGGGGGCGCGATGGCTGGGCCAGGCCGCTGGACCGCTCGCTTTCGGCGATCGGCGTGACGGCCTGACCCTGTCCTTTGCGGCGCCTACCGCACCGGCGGCGCGTATTGCAGGCCGCCCTGGGTCCAGAGCTTGTTCATGCCGCGGGGCAGGTTGAGCGGCGACTTGGCGCCGAGATGGCGGTCGAAGCTCTCGCCGTAATTGCCGACCGCCTTGACGATGCGGACCACCCAGTCATTGGTCAGCCCGAGGCTCTCGCCGAACTTGCCCTCGGCGCCGAGCAGGCGGCGGATCTCGGGATTGGTCGACTTCACCATCTCGTCGACATTGGCTTGCGTGATCCCGTATTCCTCGGCGTTCATCAGAGCATAGACCGTCCAGCGCACGATATCGAACCAGGCATCGTCGCCCTGCCGCACCCAGGGGCCGAGCGGCTCCTTCGAGATCATCTCGGGCAGGAGGTCGTGGTCTGACGGGACCTTGAGCTTCATCCGGTTGGCGGCGAGCTGCGAGAGATCGGTGGTGTAGGCATCGCAGCGGCCGGCCTCATAAGCCTGGATCGTCTCGTCCAGCCCAGCGAAGGCGATGACCTCGTACTTCATGTTGTGGGTGCGGAAATAGTCGGCGAGGTTGAGCTCGGTCGTGGTGCCCTGGGCGACGCAGACCGAGGCACCGTTCAGCGCCTTGACCTCCTTCACGCCGGTGCTCTTGCGCACCAGGAAGCCCTGGCCGTCGAAGTAGTTGATCGCCGTGAAGTTGAGGCCGAAGCCGGCATCGCGGCCGAGCGTCCAGGTCGTGGTCCGCGACAGCACGTCGATCTCGCCGCTCTGCAGGGCCGTCAACCGGTCCTTCGAGGCCAGCGAGATGTACTTGGCCTTCTCCTGGTCGTTGAATATCGCCGCGGCCAGCGCCCGGCAGATGTCGACGTCGAAGCCGCGCCATTGCCCCTGCGCATCCGGCAGCGAGAAGCCGGCGACGCCGTGGCTCGCGCCGCAGATCAGCTGGCCGCGCTGCTTGATCCGTTCCAGCGTCGTCTGGGCCAGCGCCGCTCCCGTCATGGCGGCGCTCAGCCCGATGCCGGCGAGCACGCCCGCCAGCCTGCGGACGGTTGATGATGAAATCCCGGTCATTTCGGCGTTCCCCTTCAGGTTCTTGTCCTTGCCGATCCGAAAGACCAGGCAGTAGGCCCGGCGATCTAACAGGATCGTATCGAGCGGCGCCACGGTCATTTATGCGGCTAACGGATTTTCGAGCTTAAGCGGTTGTTAACCATAGCTTTCCGCCTGCCGCATCTGGCCTGGAGGTCGTCGCGTAACCGGCGGGACCCGCCAACTGCAGATGGAGCCAGCTTCCGCATGTCCGATCCCGTCCTCGTCATCGCCCGTGCCCGTGTCCGACCCGCCGACCGGGCGCGCTTCGTCGCCGCAGCCCATGATTGCATCGCGGCGACCCGGCAGGAGCAGGGCTGCCTCGGCTTCGACATGCATGAGAGCCTGACCGCGCCCGGCCATTTCATCTGCCTTGAAAGCTGGGAAACCCGAGCGGATGTCGAGCGTCACATGGCTCGCCCTTATCTCAAGGCGTTTCTCGCCGTGGCCGGGGCTTGCGTCAGCGTCGCTCCGGTGATCGAAGTGGTGGAACCGCGATCGGTCGATCGCCTCTGATCCAACACGCCACGGGTTTAGTCACATGCAGCGCGCCACCTCCGTCGTCCGCAAGGCCGCGGTCAAGCAGGACCGGGTCGTCGAGACCCTGACCCTCGACCATGAGGACCGCAACCGCCGCCGCGTCGCGCTAAAGGGCGATGGCGGGCAGGACATCCTGCTCGATCTCGACAAGCCGACGGCGCTGAACGATGGCGACGCCGTCAAGCTGGAGGACGGCTCGCTCGTTCTGATCAAGGCTGCCGCGCAGAAGCTGATCGAGATCAAGGCCGAGAACCCGCTGCGCCTCATGCGCGTCGCCTGGCATATCGGCAACCGCCACACCCCGGCGGAGATCACCGCCGACGCCATCTATATCGAGCACGATCATGTTCTGGCCGAGATGGTCCGCGGCCAGGGCTGCGCGATGAGCGATGTCGAGCGGCCGTTCCAGCCCGAGCGCGGCGCCTACGATCACGACCATGCCAATTGTGGCCATGACCATGGCCATCACCATCATGGGCACGAGCACCACGACCACGAGCACGGCCATTCGCACGGGCATGAGCATGCCCATGGCTCCGACTGCGGTTGCGGCCACGACCATCATCACGATCATCACCATCACGATCATGATCACGGCCATTCCCATGCCGGCCATGGCGAGGCCCATGCCCATGCCCACAGCCATGGCGAGCACAAGCACGAGCACGCCCACGACGCCTCCTGCGGTTGCGGCCATGACCACCATCATGACGACCACGGCCACAAGCATGACCATGGCCATCACCATGGCGCCGAGCACGGCCATAAGGGCCACAAGCACGACCACTGAGCCATGACCGGGGTTCAGCTGCCCCTGATGATCTGGCTGTCGCCGTCCTTCCCGGTCGGCGGCTTCGCCTATTCGCATGGCCTGGAATGGGCGTTCGAGGTCGGGGACCTCACGGAGGCGCAGGGGCTTGAGGACTGGCTCGGCGTCCTGGTCGAGCATGGCTCGCTGCGCAATGACCTCATCCTCTTCGCCGCCGCCTGGCGCGCCAGCGGCGATGGTGATGGCAAGGGGCTGGGCGAGGTGGCTGAGCTCGCGCTCGCTCTGGCGAATTCGGCCGAGCGGCGGCTGGAGACGGTGACCCAGGGCAATGCCTTCATCGCCGCCATTGCTGCCTCCTGGCCTTGCGCCTCGGTCGATGCGCTGAAGGCCGCCTGGCCGGGCGATGTCGCCTATCCCGTCGCGGTCGCCGTTGCGGGCAGCGGCCATGGCCTGCCGCTACTGCCTTCGCTCGAGGCCTTCTCGCTCGCCTTCGTCGCCAACCTGGTCTCGGCCGCGGTCCGGCTCGGTATTGTCGGCCAGACCGACGGCCAGCGCGTCACGGCCGGACTGGCCCCGCTCTTGCGTAGCGCCGCGACGAGGGCGGAAGCCGCCGCGCTGGACGCGCTCGGCAGCTGCGCCTTCCGCTCGGACCTCGCTTCCCTGCGTCACGAAACCCAGTATTCGAGGCTGTTCCGCTCATGAGCGCTTCCCCCCATGGCCCTTTGCGGGTCGGCATCGGCGGTCCGGTCGGCTCCGGCAAGACGGCGCTGATGGAGGCGCTGTGCAAGCGCATGCGCGACCGCTACGACATCGCGGCTATCACCAACGACATCTACACCAAGGAGGATGCGCGCATCCTCACCGTCTCCGGCGCACTGCCCGAGGAGCGGATCATGGGCGTCGAGACCGGCGGCTGCCCGCATACCGCGATCCGTGAGGACTGCTCGATCAACCTCGCCGCGGTCGCCGAGATGCGCGGCCGGTTCCCGGCGCTCGACCTGATCCTGATCGAATCCGGCGGTGACAACCTCGCCGCCACCTTCTCGCCCGAGCTCGCCGACCTGACGATCTATGTCATCGACGTCGCCGCTGGCGAGAAGATCCCGCGCAAGGGCGGGCCGGGCATCACCCGCTCCGACCTGCTCGTCATCAACAAGACCGACCTCGCCCCGCATGTCGGCGCGGATCTTGCAGTGATGGATCGCGATTCGCGGACCATGCGCGGCAAGCGACCTTTCGCCTTCACCAATACGCGGGCGGGGGACGGCGTCGAGCAGGTGGTCGATTTCATCGAGACCGCCGGAGGGCTCAAGGCCACGGCGCGAGGCTGAGGGATTTGAGACGATGGCACGCAGGACGATGGCGAGAGGCATGGCCGTGGCATTGACGCTTCTGCTGACGGGCGTTGCGGCCCCGGCGCTGGCTCATACCGGCGTCGGCTCCGTCGAGGGGCTGGCGCAGGGGCTGCTGCACCCGCTGACCGGGCTCGATCACGTCCTCGCCATGGTCGCGGTCGGCCTCTGGGCCGGGCTCGTCGGCGGCAAAGCGCGCATCGCCTATCCCGTCGCCTTCGTGGCGACGATGGCGCTGGCCGGCGCCTGGGCCATGGCCGGCGGCGAACTGCCCGGCGCCGAAATCGGCATCGCGGTTTCGATCGTCATCCTTGGGCTCGCCATCGCGCTCAAGGCCTCGCCGCCGCTGGCGGCGGGTGCGCTCGCTTGCGGCATCTTTGCGATCTTCCACGGCTTCGCACATGGGGCGGAGCTGCCGGAGAACGCCAGCGGCTTCGCCTATGCCGCCGGCTTCATCATCGCCACGGCCGCGCTGCACGGCGCCGGCCTCTTCCTCGCGGCGCGGCTCGCGCAGCATGCCCCTGTGCTCGCGCGCGTCGCGGGCGGCGGGCTGGTCCTTGCCGGCGTCGCCATTCTGGCCGGCTGAAGGCCGGCAGCCAGTCCCTCAGATGATCCGGCGCCGGAGATAGCCGCCGATCTGCTCGACTGCGACGACCAGCGCGAAGATCGCGAGGATGATCGTCAGCGCCGTGTCGTAGTCGAACAGGTCGAAGGCGACCTTGAGCTCGACGCCGATGCCGCCGGCGCCGACCAGCCCGAGAACGACCGAGGCGCGGGTCGCCTTCTCGACGCAGAACAGCGAGGTCGCAATGAAGGACGGCATGGCATTCGGCACCACCGCCGAGAAGATCAGACCGGTCCGGCTCGCGCCGATGGTCGAGAGTGCCTCGCGCGGGCCCTTGTCGGTCTCCTCCATCGCCTCGGCGAAAAAGCGCCCGGCATAGCCGATCGTGTCGACCATCAGCGCCAGCACGCCGGCAGCGGGGCCGAGGCCCACCGCGATCACGAAGAACAGCGCCCAGATCAGGTCCGGCACGGTGCGGAACAGGGCGATCAGCCCGCGCGTCAGCACACGGATGATGGGGTGCGGCGACAGGCCTTCCGCCGCGAGCACGGCGAGCGGAAAGCTCAGGATCAATCCGAGCACGCAGCCCGAGACCGCCATCTGAAAGGTCGTCGCCAGCGAGGCGAGGATGCTGTCGAGCCTGGCGAGATCGGGCGGGAACATCCGCGAGAGGATGTTGCCCATATAGGGCAGGCCGCGCACGAGCTTCTCGGCCGAGAGCTCGGAGCCGCTGAACGACCAGACCAGCAGCGCCAGCGCCAGGAACCAGCCCATGAAGGCGGCGGCGCTCGGCCGCGCGAAACGGTCGCCGGCATGGAGGCCGTGCGTGGTGGATTGCAGGCTCATGCGAACACCGGAACAGGTTGCGCCGCCGGCTCCGCTTCGGCCGGCTCCTCGAAGAACGCGGCGAGCTCCGCCTCGTTGCAGTGCAGGGCGCGCCGGTCCAGCGCGATCCCGCCATTGCCGAGGCCTACGATGCGATCGGCGAAGCGCAGCGCGTGCGCCATGTGGTGCGAGACGAAGACGAGGGTGAGCCCCTTGTCCCGGGTCAGCCGGAACAGCAACTCCATCACCTCGCGCCCGGCGCGCGGATCGAGGCTGGCATCGGGCTCGTCGGCGAGCACGATCTGCGGCCGCTGCATCAGCATGCGGGCGATCGCGACGCGCTGCGACTGGCCGCCCGAGAGCGAATCCGCGCGCTGCATCGCCTTGTCGGCGAGACCTACGGCGGCGAGGCAGGCCATCGCCTCGTCGCGGATCTCGGCCGGGGCCAGGGCCTGCGTCCAGGTACGCGGGCCGGAGCGGCGCGACTGCACGCCGTGCACGACATTGCTCAGCGCGCTCAGCCGCGAAACCAGGTTGTGCTTCTGGAAGACGACGCCGACCCTGGCCCGGAAGCGCTTCAGCGCCGCGCCGCGCAGGCTGCCGACCGTCTCGCCCAGCACCGAGATCGTGCCGGCATCGGCCTCGGCGAGCCGCACGATCATGCGCAGCAGGGTCGACTTGCCGGTGCCGTTGGCGCCGATCAGCGCCATGGCCTCACCCTGCGGGATGGCGAGGTCGAGCCCGCCGATGATCTGGCGCGTGCCAAAACTCTTGGCGAGGCCGGAGATGGCGACGACGGGCGCTGCTGCGTCCGCCGTCGGCAAGGTCTGCGCGCTCTGCGGCATCACTCGATGAACTTGTTGAACTCGGTGATGCCGATGGTCTGGTAGATCGAGCGGACATAGTCGTAGTCGCTGTCCTTGATCTCCGGCAGGAAGATGCCGCCGGCGAACTTCTTGTTGTCGTCGGTGTCGGAGACGACGGCCTTCATCAGCTCCTGGCCATTGTCGAGGAAGGTCTTGCGAACCTTGGCGAGCACCTCCGGCTTCACCTTCGGGCTGGCGATCATCACGTCGTTCGGCAGGTCGCGGCCGCGGGCGACGACCGCGAAGCCGGTCTTCGGGTCGGATTTGCGGATGCTGTTGAGGTGGCCGAGGTTCAGGCCGATGGCGGCGATGTCACCGCGCTTCATCGCTTCGGCGGCGACATTGCGCTTCACGAAGATCGGCTTGTAGTCGACATTGTACTTCAGGCCGAAATCGGCGAGCGCCTGGGCCGGGCCGAGATGCTGCGAGGTCGAGCCGATCTCGCCGAAGGAGATGGTCTTGCCCTTGAGATCGGCGACCGTCTTGATCGGGCCGTTCGCGAGCACGGCGACCTGCGAGAAATAGTCGGGACGCTGCCAGCCGACGACGGGCACCGCGCCGGTGCGCGCCTTGAAGACCACGTATTCGGCCGGGCCGGTCAGCACGAAATCGATCTGGTCGGCCGCCATGGCCTCGACCGCGGCGGTGCGGCCGGAGACCGCGAAGAACTGCATCTTCAGCCCGGAAAGCTTCTCGAAGGCGGCTTTGAACGGGCCGAACTCGCGCTGCAGCGATTCCAGCCCGTCGACATCGGTCACGGCGAAACGGATCGTCTCCTGCGCCTGCGCGGCCGGAGACACGAAGGCGGCCGCGGCCGCGATGAATGCATAAGCCAGCTTCTTCAGCATGGGCGTCCTCCCTCGGGGTTCGAGGGCGGCGCTAAACAGCCCATGCGACGCTGGGGTGACGGTCGCGCGACGGCTGGATGACGCCCGTGCCGTCATGCCGCTGTCATCTGCCGGTCGCATGCGCCTTCGCCCGAAGCGGCGCGAATGATCCGGGCGCCGGTGACAAGGAGCGGATGCGGTGGCGCTACAGATCTCAGGCGGCCGGGTACTGGCCGGGGCCTTCGAAACGGCCGATCTCGCCGTGCGCGACGGCATGATCGCCGTCGCCGATGCGCCGCTGCCGGACAATGCCCTGCGCCTCGATGCCACCGGCCTGCTCGTGCTGCCCGGCCTCGTCGACTGTCATGGCGATGCCTTCGAGCGTCACATCATGCCGCGCCCGGGCGTTTCCTTCGACATTGAGCTCGCCTTGCGCGACGCCGACAGGGCCCTGCTCGCCAGCGGCATCACCACCGCCTTCCATGGAGTCACCTGGTCCTGGGAGCCGGGCCTGCGCGGCGCCGAGAATGCGCGGCGCCTGGTCGAGGCGATCGAGCGTCTCGGGCCTGAGCTCGGCGCCGATACGCGCTTCCATTTGCGCCACGAGACCTACAATCTCGACGCCGAGGCGGAGATCCTCGCCTGGCTGGCCGCCGGCCGGGTCGGGGTTCTCGCCTTCAACGACCATATGGAGGGCACGCTGAAATCGCGCAGCCGGCCGGACAAGGTTAGCAAGATGGTCGAGCGCACCGGCCTCTCGCATGAGGATTTCATGCTGCTGGTCGAGAACGTCCATAGCCGCCGCGACGAGGTGTCCGGCTCCATCGAGCGGCTGGCAGCAGCTGCTCGTAGCGCCGGGGTACCAACCTTCTCGCATGACGACATGACCCCGCAGATGCGCCGCTGGTACCGCGGGCTCGGCGTCGCAGTGGCCGAATTCCCGATCGACGAGGAGACGACGCGCGAAGCCGCTGCCCATGGCGAGCCGATCGTCTTCGGCGCGCCCAATGTCGTGCGCGGCGGCTCGCACACCGGCTGCCCGGCCGCCGAGGAGATGGTGCGCCAGGGCCTCTGCACCATCCTCGCCTCGGACTACTACTATCCCGCGTTGCCGCTCGCGCCCTTCCTCCTCGCCGAGCGTGGGGCGGCGAGCTTCGAAGCTGCCTGGAAGCTGGTCTCGCAGGGGCCGGCCGAGGCGCTCGGTCTCACGGACCGGGGTGTCATCGCGCCCGGCAAGCGGGCCGATCTCGTGCTGATCGCGCCCGAACCGCAGCCCCGCATTGTCGCGACCATCGCCGGCGGGCGGCTGGTCCATCTGGCTGATCAGCGCATCCTCGCCTGAGCATGGGCGTCGCCGGCCGCAGATCGTCGGCCGTCAGGCGGCGTAGCCCTTCACGCTCGAAAGCGCCGTCATCACGCCGCGCAATTCCGCCAGGCCACGCAGCCGCCCGACCGCCGGATAGCCCGGAAACGAGCCCTTGCCCGCGTCGTCGAGCAGCTCGTGGCCGTGGTCGGGCCGCATCGGGATGCGCCAGTGCTTCCAGCCTGCGGCCTTGCGGCGGGTCTGCTCGTTCATCAGCGCGTCGACCAGCGCCACCATGTCGGTGTCGCCGCCGAGATGCTCGGCTTCCATGAACGAACCGTCCGGGTCCTTGGCGACATTGCGCAGATGCGCGAACCAGATCCTGTCGGCGAAGCGGCGGGCGATTCCCGGCACATCGTTCTTCGGATTGGCGCCGAGCGAGCCGGAGCACAGGGTGAGCCCGTTCGAGGGCGAGTCCACCGCACCGAGGATGAAGGCGATGTCGTCCTCGTCCGAGCAGATCCGCGGCAGGCCGAAGAGCGGGCGCGGCGGGTCGTCCGGATGGATGCACATCCGGATGCCGACTTCCTCCGCCGTCGGGATCACCGCCTCGAGGAAGCGCTTGAGATTGGCGCGCAGGCGCTCATGGCTCATGCCGCGATAGCGCTCCAGCATGCGCTTCAGTCCCGGCACGTCATAGCGATCATAGGCGCCGGGCAGCCCGGCCATGATGTTGGCGAGCAGGCGGGTCCGGTCGGCTTCCGAGGAGCGCTCGAACCAGGCCTTGGCCTTGTTCATCACCTCGGCCGGATGGCCCTGGTCGGCGCCCGGACGCCGCAGCATGAAATGGTCGACGACGACATATTCGTGCAGGTTGAAGCGCAACGCCGTTCCGCCGCCGGGCAGGGGCTCGGCGAGCTCGGTCCGGGTCCAGTCCAGCACTGGCATGAAATTGTAGCAGATCACTTCGATGCCGCAGGCGGCGAGGTTGCGCATCGACTGGCGGTAGTTGACGAAGACCGGCTCGAGATCGCCTTCGCCGATCTTGACGCTTTCATGGATTGGCAGGCTCTCGACGACCGCCCAGCGCAGGCCGAGGCTCTTGTCGGCCTCGATGATCGCCTTGCGCTTCTCGATCTCCTCGACGCTCCAGACCACGCCGTAGGGGATCTGGTGCAGGGCGTTGACGATGCCGCGCGCACCTGCCTGCCGCGCCTGGGCCAGCGTCACCACATCGTCCGGGCCGAACCAGCGCCAGGTCTGTTCCATTGTCGGGTGTCCTCTTGCAGGCTTCGTCTTGTTGCAGGCTTGGCTTTGCCGATGCTCAGGCGGGCTTGTTCAGGCCGCCGGTGGCGGCGAAGGCGTCGACCTGGTTGCGGGCGATGGTCTCGATCGCGTCGAACACGGTGCGCAGATGCGCCCGCATCGTCTTCTCGGCAGCGGCTTCGTCGCCGGCACTGACCGCGGCCGCGATCTCACGATGCTCGGAGAGGATCATGTCGGACCATCCGCCGGTCTCGAGAGACAGGCAGCGCACTCTGTCGAGCTGGGCCTTGACGCCCTCGATCAATCCCCAGACGGAAGGATGGCCGGAGAGGCGCGACAGCTCGGCATGGAAGGCCTCGTCGCTGCGGAAGAAGCCGGCGCGGTCTCCCGCCGCCAGCGCCTGCTCCTGCTGGCGGATCAGTTTTGCGAGGCTCGCCTTGCCTTCCGCGTCGATGCGCTGGGCGGCGAGGGCGACGGTGCGGCACTCCAGCGTCTCGCGCACGAACTGGCTGTCATAGACGGCGGCGAGATCGATCGGCGCGACGAAGGTGCCGACCTGCGGCACGACTTGCAGAAAGCCTTCCTCGACCAGGCGCTTGAAGGATTCGCGCACGGGCGTGCGGCTGACGCCGAACTGCAGCGCCATGCGGGCCTCGGAAATCGCTTCCCCAGGGCGCAGCACTGCGTTCAGGATGTCGCTCCGCAAGGCGCGATAGATCTGGTCCGTGGTCTGCCGTGCCGCTGCGATGCCCATTGCCAAGCTCTTGTTCACTAGTATACTAGGATACCGGTCGAGGCAGGGAGGCGTCAACTCCGAATGCCTTGCGTGCGATAAGAGTCGAGCAGGGGCCGGCACAAGATGGCCGGTGCCGGTTTCGGTGCAAGCAAAGAAGCGGCAAAGCCGCCGCGAGGAGGGAAAAATGGTCCAGGACAGCATCAACAGGCGCACGTTCCTTGGCGGCGTTGCCGGCGTCGCCGGGCTGGCGCAGGCGCCGGCCGCTTTCGCCCAGGCGCTCAAGCTGCCGTCGTCGCCGCTCGCGATCAGCATCATCGACGTCGGCGGGGCGCTCGCTCTGGTGCAGGCGCCGCTGGAGAACTATTCCAAGGCGAACCCCAAGCTCGTTTCGCGGATGACCTTCACCAAGGCGCCGGCGCCCGAGCTGCCGGCCAAGCTGAAGGCCCAGCAGGCGGCCGGTCGCGTCGACATCGATTTCGTCATCGGTGGCCTCGATGTGCTCTCGGCCGGCATCGACCAGAAGCTCTGGGTCGAATTGCTGCCGCGCTTCGCGGCCGAGCTGCCCAAGCCCGATGACATCTACCTCAAGCCCGCGCTCGCGATGCACAATCTCGGCTCCGGGCAGGGCATGGCGATGGTCTATTACCCGTCAGGCCCGCTGCTCGAATACATGCCCGACAAGGTCAAGACTCCGCCGACCACCGCGCAGGAACTGCTCGACTGGACGAAGCAGAACAAGAACCGCTTCCTCTATGCCCGCCCGGCCAATTCCGGCCCGGGCCGCACCTTTATCATGGGCCTGCCCTACATCCTCGGCGACAGCGATCCCAAGGATCCGGCCAAGGGCTGGGACAAGACCTGGGCCTATCTCAAGGCGTTGGGCGAGAACATCGAGTACTATCCGGGCGGCACCGGCGCGACGATGAAGGAGCTTGGCGACGGCACGCGCGACATCATCGTCTCGACCACCGGCTGGGACATCAATCCGCGCGTCCTCGGCGTCGTGCCGAAGGAAGCCAAGATCCAGACGCTGAAGGGCTTCCACTGGGTCACCGACGCCCAGTACATGATGATCCCCAAGGGCGTCTCCGACGAGAAGCTCGCCGTGCTGCTCGACCTCATTCGCCACATGCTGACGCCGCAGCAGCAGGCCTACACCTATGACGAGGGCTATTTCTATCCGGGCCCGGCGGTGAAGGATGTGCCGCTCTCGATGGCGCCGGAATCGAGCCAGAAGGCGATCCAGGAATATGGCCGCCCGGAATACGAGAAGCTGATCGCCGAGAACCCGATGGAAACCCCGCTCGACCCCGACAAGATGGTCGTCGCCTTCCGCATGTGGGACGAGCAGGTCGGCGGCGCCAAGCGCAAGTAAGCCGGCCCATCCGCTGCCCGACAGGCCGGTCCTTGACCGGCCTGTCGCCTTGCTGTCGCCTGTCTCCGGACGCCAGCCGTCCGTCCGAACCAGATGGTCCTCATGACGATACATGCTGCGAACTTCCGCGAACTCAGGCTCGACCGGCTCTGCCGCGATTTCGGTAGCCACAACGCCGTCAAGGACGTCTCGCTGACCATCAGGCAGGGCGAGTTCATCGCGCTGCTCGGACCGTCCGGCTGCGGCAAGTCGACGACGCTGAACCTGATCGCGGGCCTCCTGCCGGCGACCGGCGGCGGCATCTGGCTAGACGAGAAGCGCATCGATCCGCTGCGGCCCGAAGAGCGCGGCTTCGGCATGGTCTTCCAGAGCTATGCGCTCTTCCCGCATATGAGCGTGCGCAAGAACATCGGCTTCGGCCTGAAGATGCGCGGCATGCCAAAGGCCGAGAGCGAGAGCCGCGTCGCCGAGGCGGTGGCGCTGGTTCGGCTCCAGGGCCAGGAGGACAAGCTCCCCGGCCAGCTTTCCGGCGGCCAGCAGCAGCGCGTCGCCATCGCCCGCGCGATCGCCGTGCAGCCGCCGCTCGTGCTGATGGACGAGCCGCTCTCCAATCTCGACGCAAAATTGCGTCTCGAGATGCGGGCCGAGATCCGGCGCATCCATAACGCTCTTGGCGCCACCACCATCTATGTCACGCACGACCAGGAGGAGGCGCTCTCGCTCGCCGATCGCATCGTGGTGATGCGCGATGGCGAGATCCGCCAGGTCGGCGGGCCGGAGGACCTGTTCTCGCGGCCCGACCATCTCGACGTCGCCGAGTTCATGGGCTTCCGCAACAAGGTCTCCGGCAAGGTCGCGAGCGTGGCGAACGATCTTGCGACCGTGACCGTCGGGAATGTCGGCGTTACCGGCCGCGTCCGCACCAAGGCGGCGCCTGGCGAGGTCGCCCATCTCTCGATCCGCCCCGAGGACCTGCATCCTGTGCCGGAGGGCGGGGCAGGGCTCGAGGCGAAGGTCGTCTCGACCGAGTTCCATGGCCGCGAATTCGTCGGCTTCGCCCGCATGGCCGACGATACGCCGCTGACCTTCCTGGCTGATCGCCGCATCGCGCCAGGCACCGACATTCGCCTCGCCGCCGACAAGGAGCGGGTGCTGGTCTTCGGGGGCGCCGCATGAGCCCGGCATCCACCGATATCCCGCTTTCACAGCGCCTCGCCGCGCGCGGCCTCGACGGCCTGACCCTGCTGGTCCTGCCGGCGGTCATCTTCCTGCTGGCGCTGTTCATCTACCCGTTCCTTTACGGGCTGTTCCTCTCCTTCACGCCCAAGGCCGGCGGGGCGCTGGCGAACTACCAGCGCTTCTTCTCCGATTCCTTCCTTTACGGGACGATCGCGACCACGCTCTGGCTCGCTTTGCCGGTGACGATCGTCACGCTGCTGCTGGCGATCCCGATCGCCTTCCGCGTCCGGCTGATGAAGAACCAGCGCCTGCTCACCACCATCCTGGTGATCCCGATCACGCTCGGCACCGTGCTGGTCGCCCAGGGGCTCCTGAACTATCTCGGCCCGCAGGGCTGGTTCAACCGCACGCTGATGACGATCGGCCTGATCTCATCGCCGGTGAAGCTGCTGCACAATTACTGGGGCGTGATGCTCTCGCTGGTGATCACCGGCTTTCCCTTCACCTTCCTCCTGACCTTGTCTTATCTGACTGGCGTCGACCCGGCGCTGGAGCAGGCGGGCGCGACCCTCGGTGCCGGGCCCTGGCAGCGCTTCAAGCACATCCTCTTCCCGCTGCTGCTGCCTGGGCTCGCCATCACCTTCTGTCTTTCGTTCGTGCAGGCGTTCTCGGTCTTTCCCTCGGCGGTCCTGCTCGGAGCGCCGGCCGGGCCGACCCGCGTGATCTCGATCGCGGCCTATCAGGCGGCCTTCGAGGAGTACGACTATTCGATGGCCTCGGCCGTCGCGATGATCATGGGCGTGGTCCAACTCGCCATCGTCGTCGCGGTGCTGGGCCTGCGCGGGATGCTCTATCGCGGCCCGGCTGGCGGCGGGAAGGGCTGATCCGATGGTCAAGGATACACGTCTCTCGACCAAGCTCTGGGCTGCGGCCAACTGGACGCTGATCGGCTTCTTCATCGTCAACCTGTTCGCGATGATCGCGACGGTGATCACCAGCTCGTTCTCGACGCGCTGGCTGCGTTCCTGGCTGCCCGATGGCTGGACGACGCGCTGGTACGGCGCCGCCTGGGCCGAGTTCCAGCTCGGCGACGTGCTGACGGTCACCTTCCAGATCGTCTTCCTCGTCGTCTTCCTCTCGGGGCTGATCGGCGTGCCGGCAGCCTATGCGCTGGCGCGGCGCGACTTCCCCGGCAAGAAGCTCGTCATGCTGCTCTTCCTGCTGCCGCTCCTGGTGCCGCCGATCACCTTCGGCATCCCGCTGGCGACGGTGCTCTATCGCACCGGGCTCGCCGGCTCGATGTCGGGCGTCGTGCTCGCCAATCTCGTGCCGACGGTGCCCTTCGTCATCCTGGTGATGATCCCGTTCATCGAGCAGATCGACACCAAGATCGAGGCGGCGGCGCGGGTCTTCGGCGCCAACACCTTCAAGCTCTTCATCCATGTCCTGCTGCCGCTGCTGATGCCCGGCATCCTCGCCGCGCTCCTGCTCGTGCTGGTCCGGACGATCGCGATGTTCGAGCTGACCTTCCTCACGGCGGGGCCGACCAGCCAGACACTGGTGGTGGCGCTCTATTACGCGGTCTTCGCCGCCGGCGTGCGCGCCGTGCAGTCGATCGACGCCATGGCGGTGATCTACATGGCGACGACGCTGATCTGGCTCGTCATCGCGCTGCGCTTCGTCAATCCGACGCAGATCGTGGCGCGGGCCAAGCGGTAGGCCACTCCCGTCATTGCGAGGAGCGCAGCGACGAAGCAATCCAGGGGACGTCGAGCTTCGCCGCTCCTGGATTGCTTCGCTGCGCTCGCAACGACGAGAGAGGGAACATCCTGCCGCCTGCCGCATTCCTCCGCAGCCGTTCGAGCTGCGGAGGGTGCCATGGTCGCAAGGCGCAAGACAGGCGAGGCCAGTGCTTCGGGCCGGCTTCGCCGGACCGCTCCCGAGGATCTCTCGATCACCCGCATCCGCGTCGGCCGCAATTTTGGCTATCGCGATGCCGAAGGCGGCAAGATCGCCGACGAGCCGACGCTCGCCCGCATTCGCGCACTGGCGATCCCGCCGGCCTATCGCGACGTCCAGATCGCCAGCGACCCGCGCGGCCATCTCCAGGCCGTCGGGCGCGACGAGGCCGGGCGCATCCAGCATCGCTATCATCCCGATTGGGAAAAGGTGCGCGAGCGCCGCAAGCTGAAGCGGCTGGCGCAACTGGTCGAGGCCTTGCCCCGGCTGCGGGAGCGCATCGCCGCCGATCTGAAGGGAAGGGAACTTTCGCGTGCCAAGGCGCTGGCCTGCGCCGCCGCGATCATCGATCGCTGCCATATCCGCGTCGGCAACGAGGTCTATGCCCGCAACAATGGCAGCCATGGCGCCTCGACCCTGCTCAAGCGCCATATCGCCGTCACCGGCAGCCATGTCGCGCTCTCCTTCCGCGGCAAGGGCGGCAAGGACATCGCCTGCGCTCGCGACGACGCGCCGCTGGCCCGCGCCCTGACGCGCCTTGCCACGCTGCCGGGCCGGCGGCTCTTCCAGTATCGCGACGAGGACGGCGCGGTCGCATTGATCAGTGCCGCCGAGATCAACGCTTATCTGCGCGAGGCCGCCGGCCTGCCGGCGTCGAGCAAGGATCTGCGCATGCTCGCCGCCAATGCCGCCGCGGCCGAACTCCTGCTCGCGACCGACATTGCCACCAGCGAGCGCGGCCGCAAGCGCCAGCTCGCCGACATCATGCGCGCCATCTCGGAGCGGCTGGTCAATACACCGGCGGTGGTTCGCAAGAGCTATGTCCACGCGATCGTGGTCAGCTCCTATGCCAGCGGCAAGCTGCAGCGGGTCTACCGCCGGGCCAGGGCGCGCGGCGGCTGCTCGCGCATCGAACGGGCGCTGGGATTGCTGGCGGCATGACTTGACCGCAACGCATGGCCGCCGCCCGACAAATCCGGCGGCCGGGGCTTGCGATGCGGCGCTCAGTGGTGAAGCTCGGACAAAATCATCCGAGGAAGCGCCAGCATGTTTCTCACCAATTCCGACATGGTCGAGCTGATCGAGCTCAGGCATGCGCTGCACCGCGCGCCCGAGCTCTCCGGCGAGGAGCGCGAGACGGCGCAGGCCATCGTCGGCTTCCTTTCGCCCAGCGCGCCCGACCGGGTCGTTACCGGGATCGGCGGCCATGGCGTCGCCGCGATCTATGAGGGTAGCGAGCCGGGACCGACCGTGCTGGTCCGGGCCGAGCTCGACGCGCTCCCGATCGAGGATTTGTCCGGCGTCGCGCACGCCTCGCAGGTGCCAGGCAAGGGTCATCTCTGCGGCCATGACGGCCACATGACCATCCTCGCCGCGCTCTCACGCGGGCTCGGCCGCCAGAGACCGCAGCGGGGCAGGGCGATCCTGATGTTCCAGCCGGCCGAGGAGACCGGTGCGGGCGCCGCCGCCGTCATCGCGGACCCGAAGTTCGAGGAGATCGCGCCGGACTTCTCCTTCTCACTGCACAACAAGCCGGGCATGCCGCTCGGCGCCATCCGCCTGTCCGAGGGCGCCGCGAACTGCGCCTCGCGCGGCCTCAAGATCGTGCTGAGCGGCCGCACCTCGCACGCGGCGACGCCGGAACACGCGATCTCGCCGATGAAGGCGCTCGCCCGTCTGTTGCCGGAGCTGACGGCGCTCGGTCCGGGCGGGGCTCTCGATGCGAATTACCGCCTCGTCACCGTCACCCATGCCAGCATGGGCGAGCAGGCCTTCGGCATCACGCCCGGCCGGGCCGAGATCTGGGCGACGCTACGGACCCTGAACGATTCGCTGATGGGCGCGCTCTGCAGCGAAGCGGAAGCGCTGGCGCGCGAGGCGGCCGAAGCCGGCGGGCTATCGGTCACCATGGACTACTTCGACGTCTTCCATCACTGCGAGAACCATCCCGAGGCGGTAGCGCATCTGCGCCGGGCGCTCGACGATGAGGGCATCGCCCATGGCGAGACGCCGCCGCAGCGCGGCTCGGAGGATTTCGGCCTGTTCGGCCGCTCCTCGAAATCGGCGATGTTCCTGCTCGGCTCCGGCGAGGATACGCCGCCCCTGCACAATCCGGACTATGATTTCCCCGATGCGCTGATCGCCCCCGGCGCCCGCGTCTTCATGCGCACGATCCGGAACCTGCTGGGGTAGGCAAAGCCTCTCCCGTCATTCCGGCCGCAGCGAAGCGGAGCGCCGGAATCCATCCCAGTGCGCAGGAGCCCTTCGATGGATTCCGGAGCTGCGCCGCTCGCGCGGCTTGTCCGGAATGACGGCGCCTTCTGTGCGGACCGGAAGACCGTGCTATGGCCGGATCGAGTCGCAGGCACGAGGGACCCCATGCGCAGGATCAGGATCATCGGCATCGGCGCCGGCAACCCGGAGCATCTGACGCTCCAGGCGGTCAGGGCGCTGAACGAGGTCGATGTCTTCTTCGTGCCCGACAAGGGGGAGGAGAAGGCCGCCTTGCGCGAACTGCGCGAGGAGATCTGCCGGCGCTATATCGAGAAGCCTGCCTATCGCATGGTGCCGCTGCGCGTGCCGCAGCGTGCTCCTGCCGGCTCCGACTATCGCGGCAGCGTCGATGACTGGCATGCGGCGCTGGCCGAATCCTATGAGCGTCTCTTTGCCGAGGAACTCGGCGAGGGTGAGGTCGGCGGCCTGCTCGTCTGGGGCGATCCGGCGCTCTATGACAGCACCCTGCGGATCATCGAGGCGGTGCGTGCCCGCGGCTTCGCCCTCGACTACGACGTCATTCCCGGAATCAGCAGCGTCCAGGCGCTGGCGGCGGCGCACCGGTTGGTGCTGAACCGCATCGGCGAGCCGGTGCTGATCACCACCGGACGGAAGCTGGCGGAGAGCGGCATGCCGGACGATCAGGGCAGCGTCGTTGTCATGCTCGATGGCGAGCAGGCCTTTGCCAAGATCCCGCCGGAGGAACTCGACATCTACTGGGGCGCCTATCTTGGCGCGGAGGAGGAAATCCTCGCTTCCGGCCCGCTTTCGGAGGTCGCTGGAGAGATCGTCGAGCGCCGCGCCGAGGCCCGCGCCGCCCACGGCTGGATCATGGATACCTATCTCCTGCGCCGGAAAGGCTGAGGCCAAAGACGAGGTGCGGCCGGCGAAGCGGCCTGCTGCGTCAGTCGGGCTGCTTCGCAAGCGCTGCGAACTGGGCTAGCTTGTCTAAAATCTGAGATTCTAGGTGACGACAGGGCCGACCCGATGGCTATCCGCTTCGACGAGATCGGCCACCGGCTGAAGGCCTACCGGCTCGGGCGCGGCCTGATGGCCGAGGAGGTCGCCGAGCGGCTCGGCATTTCGCGCGCCGCGGTCTACCGCATCGAGGGCGGCGGCGTCGTCAAGATCGAGACGCTCGAGCGGCTGGCAGGCGTGCTCGAGACCACGGTCGCCTCGCTGCTCGGGGCGGGGGTCGAATACTATGCCAGCCCCGTCGCCTATTTCGAGCGGATGCGGCAGATCGAGGAAGAGGCCGACCAGGTCGTCGCCCATTTCCCGCCGCTCTCCTATCTGCTGACCTCCGGCGACTACGCCTCCTATCTCCGGCGGACACTGGTCGAGGCCCTGCCGCCGCATGTCGAGGACCGCGACAAGGCCGAGGGTGAGATCGACGCGGTCATCGCCATCCTCGACGAACGCCGCAAGGCCCGCGAGCGCCGTCGCCTCAGCGTCGTTAACTTCGTCAATGTGCTGGAGATCGAGCGCTGGCTGAAGCTCGGCATCGTCGGCCGGTTCAACCTTCCCGAGGACGAGCTCGCCCGGCGGCGCCTCGCGGCGCGGACCGAGGTCGAGCATCTGCTGGCGCTGATCGAGAGCGAGCCGATGGGCATCCAGATCGGCTTGATCGAGGAAACCCTGCCGAACATGACCTTCCAGCTCTTCCGGACCGCCGAGAAGACGCTGCTGGGCCTCAGCCCGTTCCGGCTCGGCGGAGAATTGCCGAACCTCCGTTCCGGCATCGCCATGCTCACGGCGGACGAGCAGCCGGTGCGGCTCTATGAGGCGCTGGCCGATGATCTCTGGCGCCGGGCCCGCAAGGGCAGTGAGGCCGGGGCGCTGCTGCGCGCGGCGCTGGCACGCTCCGGCGCGACGGCCGAACGCGCGCCGAAATCGGCTTCAGCCCGCGGCTGATTCCGGCAGGCGCAGCACCGCGCGGGCGACCTGTTCGAGGGCTTCGTCAGGGTTCGCGCAGCGTGTCGCGCCGTCCACGGCCGGCGCGCCTTCCAGCAGGAAGACCGGCCGCCCGAACTGCAGCGCGAAGGCGATCTCCGACAGCGTGCCATAGCCGCCGCCGATCGCGATCAGGCTGTGCGCTGCGCGCGCGATCAGGGCGTTGCGGGCGACGCCGATCCCGGTCGCGAGCGGTACGGTGACATAGGGATTGGCGGCTTCCGGCTCGGTGTCGGGGAGGAGGCCGATCGAAAGGCCGCCGCCGTTGGCGACGCCGCGGCAGACGGCTTCCATCACGCCGGCGCGGCCGCCGCACAGCACCGTCAGCCCGTGCCGGGCGAGCAGGAGGCCGGTCTGTTCGGCCGCCTGCTCTTGTTCCTGCGTGGGTGTCCGCGTGCCGATGACCGCGACCGGCGTGCGCAGTGGCCGGCCGCTCGCATGCTGGAGCCAATGCAGCGCCTCGATCGGCGTGACCGGCTCGCCCTTGGCGGACGCCGTGTCCGGCTGCCATTGCCGCGTCGCGGCATCGAATCTGCTGCCGCGGTCGTCACTGAGGCGGCCATGCGCCCGATCGAGGATGAGGCGCATGGCGTGGTGGCTCAGCCCTGCTTGGCCTGGTTGAAGTCCGAGATGCCGCCATGCGCGGCCGACCACTTGGCCGGCTCGTTGAGGAAGCTCTCGACCTCGTCCAGCACCTTCGGCTCGAAATGGCCGCTCGCCTTGGCGACCTTGAGCACGTCCCACCAGGTGGTGAGATAATGCAGGCCGACGCCGATCTCCTTCATCATCTCGCGGCCCTGCGGGAAGATGTCGTAGTAGAACAGCACGAAGCAGTGATCGACCTTGGCGCCGGCGTCGCGCAGCGCCTTGCAGAAGTTCACCTTGCTGCCGCCATCGGTGGCGAGGTCCTCGACCAGCAGCGTGCGGGCGCCCTCGACCACCTCGCCTTCGATCTGCGCATTGCGGCCGAAGCCCTTGGGCTTCTTGCGCACATACTGCATCGGCAGCGCCAGCCGGTCCGAGATCCAGGCGGCGAAGGGGATGCCGGCCGTCTCGCCGCCGGCGACGATGTCGATCGATTCGTAGCCGATGTCGCGCACGATCGTCGTCGCGGCGAAGTCGATCAGAGAGGAGCGCAGTCGCGGGAAGGAGATGATCTTGCGGCAGTCGATATAGACCGGGCTCGCCCAGCCCGAGGTGAAGATGAAGGGCTTGTCTTTGTAGAAATGGACGGCCTTGATCTCGAGCAGCATCTTGGCCGCCTCGAGGGCGATCGTGTCCCTGTCGACCGGCATGTAGAGATTGGGCATGGTCTTCTTCTCCAGGGGCTGAGCGCCATCGTTCGCCGGTTGCGGCGTTCGGGCGGGGCAATGTCGGGTTCGCAAACGGCCCCTTCTCAGCGCGATGACGGTCGAGGTCAATCCCTGAATCGCGCTCCGACACGCCGATGCTTGTGGAAACCTGCCGCTTTCCGAAAGTGTCGCAAAATTGAGATTTAGGATTGCAAATGAGATAATGCCGTGACAATCATGCCGGCGTGCGGCGCGGAGGGGCTATGTCTCGCGCAGCGGTGAGCTTCTCGCGGCAGGCCCTAGCGGTCGGTCGTCAAGTGACGCAGAAGCGTCCGGAGAAGGTGGGTGCACGCCCAAACTCCAAAGGGACGGCAGGCAGAGGCACGCACGGGGCGTGCCCTGATGCATTTGCGTTCCTGTGCACGTCATCAGAAGCCAGACAGGGGACTCCGCCGTGAGTGACAACCAGGCCGCAACCGCCGGCTCAATCGCCCATTCCGCACCGACAGAGGTCGACAGCAAGGCCAGGAAGGCTCTCTGGGGCTCGGCCATCGGCTATGCCATGGACGGCTTCGACCTCCTGATCCTCGGCTTCATGCTGCGGGCGATCTCGGCCGATCTCAACCTCACCGCGGCGCAGGGCGCCTCGCTGGTTACCGCGACGCTGGTCGGCGCCGTCATCGGCGGCATCGGCTTCGGCATGCTCTCGGACCGGCTCGGTCGCGTGCGCGTGCTGACCTGGACCATCGTCCTCTTCGCCGTCTTCACCGGCATGTGCGCCTTCGCGCAGGGCTATTGGGACCTGCTGATCTACCGCACCATCGCCGGCCTCGGCCTCGGCGGCGAGTTCGGCATCGGCATGGCGCTCGTCGCCGAAGCCTGGCCGGCGTCCAAGCGCGCCCGCGCCTCCTCCTATGTCGGCCTCGGCTGGCAGGTCGGCGTGCTCGCCGCCGCGATCGCGACGCCGCTGCTGCTGCCCACGATCGGCTGGCGCGGCATGTTCGCCATCGGCGTGCTGCCGGCGATCGCCGCCTATTTCATCCGCCATTCGCTGCATGAGCCGGACGTCTTCGTCGCCCGCACCAAGGACAAGCCGAAGGAGTCCGCGCTGCGCGCTTTGGTCAAGGACTGGGAGACCACCAAGCTCAGCCTCGGCATGGTCATCCTCTGCTCGGTCCAGAACTTCGGCTATTACGGCGTGATGATCTGGTTGCCCAACTACCTGGCGACCCGCTTCGGCTTCGCTCTGACCCAGTCGGCCGTCTGGACCTCGGTCACCATCGCCGGCATGGCGCTCGGCATCTTCGCCTTCGGCCATATCGCCGACCGGATCGGCAGGCGCCCCGCCTTCTTCGGCTACATGCTCGGCGCAGCGGTGATGGTCGTGGTCTATTCGCGGCTGACCGACCCGATCCACCTCCTGGTCGGCGGCGCGGTGATGGGCTTCTTCGTCAACGGCATGCTCGGCGGCTATGGCGCGCTGATCAGCGAGCTCTTCCCGACCACGGCCCGCGCCACCGCCCAGAACGTGCTGTTCAACATCGGTCGCGGTGTCGGTGGCTTCGGCCCGGTCGTGGTGGGCGCGATCGCCGCCGCCTACAGCTTCGAGGTCGCGATCGGCCTGCTGGCGACGCTCTACGTGCTCGACATCATCGCCATGTGGCTGCTGATCCCCGAGCGCCGCGGCGCCGAGCTCTCCTGAGCCGCTGAAAGGAGCGAGCCATGTCGATGCAACCGCTTCATCAAGGCTCGCTCGCCGCCACGACAGGCGGCGCGGGAGCCGTGGGTTCCTGCGCTTCCTGGAAGGCCAGCGTGGTCGCGGAACTCGCCGAGGTCGTCTCGCATGAGGCGGTCAACGGCGAATACCGGCACCTCGTCGTTCGCTGCAGCGCCGAGGCTGCTGCGGCCGAGCCCGGCCAGTTCTTCCAGCTGCTCTGCCCCCAGCCGGTCGGCGAGCAGCCCTTCCTGCGCCGGCCGATGAGCCTCTACGGGGCCGATCCGGAGAAGCGCCAGGTCGAGTTTCTCTACAAGGTGACGGGCGCCGGTACCCGCGGCCTCGATACGCTGCGGGTCGGCGACCGGCTCGACATCATGGGGCCGCTCGGCACCGGTTTCACGCTCGACCCCTCCTGGCGCAGCATCGTCGCCGTCGGCCGCGGCGCCGGCCTCGCGACGCTCGCCCCGCTGGCGAAGGCGGCCAAGGCCAACGGCACCCGCGTCACCGCGGTATTCAGCGCCCGGCGGCCGGACCTGCTCGTCTCGGTCGACCTCTTCCACAGCCACGGCGCCGACGTCGTCGCCGTCACCGATTCCGAATCGACCAGCGGCCCGGCCAATGTCGAGCGCATCCTGCGCCGGCTGATCGCCGACGGCGCCTGCGATGCCTTTTTCACCTGCGGCTCGAGCCGGCTGATGCGCGTCCAGCAACGGCTGGCGCAGGAATTCGGCCTGCCCGGCCAGGTCGCGATGGAGCAGCAGATGGCCTGCGGAATCGGCCTCTGCTACTGCTGCGTGCGCGACTTCAACGTCAATGGCGAGATCGTCCACCGGCGCGTCTGCTGGGACGGGCCGGTCTTCGACCTGATGGAAGCGCTGCCATGAACCCGGTGATGAACGCAGCCGCGCATGCGGCGCCGGATGTCGATCTCTCCGTCAGCATTGGCGGGCTGAAACTGCGTAATCCGGTCATGCCGGCCTCCGGCACCTTCGCCGAGGGGCTGGAGAAGGTGATGGATTTCAACCGGCTCGGCGCCTTCGTCACCAAGACGATCACCCGCGAACTGCGCGCCGGAAACCCGCTGCCGCGCGTCGTCGAACGGCCTGGCAGCCTGATCAACGCGATCGGCATTCCCTCCAAGGGTGTGCGCTATTTCGTCGAGGAGACGATGCCGCATTATGCGGCCTATGACACGCCACTGGTGGTCAGCATCTCCGCGCCGACTGCCGAGGGCTTTGCCAGCCTCGCCGCCGAGCTCTCGATCCCCGGCATCGCCGCGATCGAGGCCAACATCTCCTGTCCGAACATCGAGGAGGACGGCAAGGCCTTCGCCATGCGCGCCGAATCGACCGAGAAGGTGACGCGGCAATTGCGCGAGGCGACGAACCTGCCGCTCTGGGTCAAGCTCACGCCCAATACCGGCGATGTGCCGGAAGTGGCGCGCGCCGCCGAAGCTGCCGGCGCCGATGCGGTCGTGGTCGCCAACACGATCCTGTCGATGGCGATCGACCTCAAGACCTTCAAGCCCTGCCTCGGCAACATCATGGGCGGCCTCTCCGGTCCGGCGATCAAGCCGATCGTGCTGCGCCAGGTCTTCCAATGCGCCAAGGCGGTGAAGATCCCGGTGATCGGCTGCGGCGGCATCTCCACCGCCGAGGACGCGATCGAATACATGCTCGCCGGCGCCAGCGCCGTGCAGGTCGGCACCGCGACCTTCCTGCAGCCGGCGTCGATGACCACGATCATCGACGGACTCAGGAGCTTCTGCCTGCATCGCGAGATTCCGCGCGTCACTGACCTGATCCGCGGCGTCGTCATCGAGGAGGCCGACGAGTCCGAACTCGCCTGGCTGGATCCCGTATCGTGACCGCGCACCCTGCCGATCTGCGCAACGTCTTCAGCGGCAACGAGGGCGACCGCGCGTTGTCGGAAGCCCTGTTTGACGTGCTGCGCGAGGCGACTGGCGACGGCGTCGGCATCACCCGCGAAGCCTATAGCGAGCGCGAATCCCTGGCGCTCGACCTCGTCGAGGCCAAGGCGCGCGAGCTCGGTCTCGCGACCGAGCGCGACGCCGGCGCGAATCTGGTGGTCACGCTTGAAGGCGCCGAGCCGGAGCTGCCCTTCCTGGCCTGCGGCTCGCATCTCGATTCGGTGCCGCAGGGCGGCAATTTCGATGGCGCCGCCGGCGTCATCGCCGGCCTCGCGATCATCGCCCGCTTCAAGGAGGAGGGGTTCGTGCCGCGCCGGGCCATCAAGGTCTATGCGCTGCGCGGCGAGGAGAGCGCCCGCTTCGGCAAGGCCTATATGGGCTCGAGCGCGCTGTTCGGGAAACTCACCGCTGCCGACCTTGCGGTGCGCGACCATGCGACCGGTCGGACCCTGGCGCAGTGCATGGCCGATATCGGCGTCGACATGGCCCGCGTCGAGAAGAGCGAGCCCTTGCTCGACCCAGCGACTGTCGCGGCCTGGATCGAACTCCACATCGAGCAGGGGCCGGTTCTGGTCGCCCGCGATCTGCCGGTCGGCATCGTCACCGGCATCCGCGGCAATGTCCGCCATCGCAATGTCGAGTGCATCGGCGAAGCCGGCCATTCCGGCGCGGTGCCGCGCTGGCTGCGGCGCGATGCGGTCTTCGCCACGGCCGAGCTGATCACCCATCTCGACCGGCATTGGCGCACCCTGCTGGAGCGCGGCCGCGACGTCGTGGTGACCGCCGGGGTGCTCGGCACCGACCCGCAGGAGCATGCCATCGCCCGCATACCCGGCAAGGTCAGCTTTTCCTTCGAGGTGCGCAGCCAGAACCGCGAGACGTTGGAGGCGTTCTACGACCTGTTCCTCTCGGAATGCCGGCTGGTCGGCGAGGAGAGGGGGGTCGAATTCAGCTTCGATCGCCGCCTCGAATCGGCCCCGGCGGTGATGGATCCTGGCTGGATCGCGCGGCTGAAGGCTGCGGCGCGCGGGCTCGGCCTTCCCGACGAGGAGATTCCGAGCGGCGCCGGCCATGATGCGGCGGTCTTCGCCAATGCCGGCATCCCGAGCGCCATGATCTTCGTGCGTAACGAGCACGGATCGCATAATCCCAGGGAAGCGATGGCGATCGATGATTTCCTAGCCGGTATCGCGGTGATGCGGGCGGCCATCCGGGAGGCGGTACAATGAGCGTTTCGCAACTCTTCGATGCTGCGCCGGCTGCGGAAGCCGAGGCGCCGCTCTCGCTCACCATCCGCCGGCCCGACGACTGGCACGTCCATCTGCGCGACGGCGCCATGCTCAAGGCGGTGCTGCCCTTCACCGCCGCTCAGTTCGCCCGCGGCATTATCATGCCGAACCTCGTGCCGCCGGTGACGACCATCGCCGCGGCTGCCGCCTATCGCGAGCGCATCCTCGCCGCCCGGCCCGAGGGCTGCGACTTCACCCCGCTGATGACCTGCTACCTCACCGACACGACTGTGCCGGACGAGATCGAACGCGGTTATCGCGAGGGCGTCTGGGCCGCGGCCAAGCTCTATCCCGCCGGCGCCACCACCAACGCCCATCACGGCGTCACGAATATTCCCAAGCTCGCGCCGGTGCTGGAGCGCATGGAGAAGATCGGCATGCCGGTCCTCGTCCATGGCGAGGCGACCGACCCGGCCGTCGACATCTTCGACCGCGAGGCCGTCTTCATGGAGCAGGAGATGCTGCCCCTGCTGAAGCGCCATCCGGGGCTCAAGGTCGTGATCGAGCATGTCACCACTGCCGAGACGGTCGCGATCGTCCGCGCCCATGCCGGTCGCGCCGCCGGCACGATCACGCCGCATCACCTGATCATCAACCGCACCACGCTCTTCCAGGGCGGCCTGCGCCCGCATCTCTACTGCCTGCCGGTCGCCAAGCGCGAGAGCCACCGCCTCGCCCTCTGCGAGGCCGTCACATCCGGCGATACCTGCTTCTTCATCGGCACCGACACCGCCCCGCATCTGCGCGGCGCCAAGCAGGCCGAGTGCTGTTCGGCCGGCGTCTTCGGTGGCGCCACCGCGCTGCAGACCTATGTCCAGGTCTTCGACGAGGCCGGCGCGCTCGACCGTTTCGAGGCCTTCGCCTCGGAGAACGGCGCGCGCTTCTACGGGCTGCCTCTGAACGAGGGCACGATCACACTGGAGCGCAAGCCGAGCCGGGCGCTCGCCGCCGTCGAGGTCGAGGATAGCGAGGTCGTGATCTTCCGCGGCGCCGAGAACCTGCCCTGGTCGATCGGCGAGGTTCGCCCGTGAGCGCCGGCGAGATCGGCGAGGCGGTCGCCCGGCTGCTGTTCCGGGCGGGCGCCATCCATGTCAGCCGCCAGCAGCCCTATGTGCTCGCCGCCGGCTGGGCGAGCCCGGTCTATGTCGATGTCCGCCTTCTGCTCGGCGACCCGCAACTGCGCCGCGCCGTCACCGATCTCGCCGTGCGCTATGCCGAGGCGGCCTTTCCCGCCGGCAGCTTCGATGCCGTCGCCGGGGCCGAGACCGCCGGCATTCCCTTCGCGGCTTGGTTCGCCGATCGGACAGCGCTGAAGCTGCGCTATGTCCGCAAGCGCCCGCTCGGCGTCGGCCGCAACGCACAGGTCGAGGGCGGGCCGGTCGACGGGCTGCGCGTGCTCCTTGTCGACGATCTGACGACCGATGGCGGCAGCAAGCTCGGTTTCGCCCGCGGCCTGCGCTCGGCCGGCGCCAGCGTCGAGCACGTCCTGACGATCTTCTACCACGACGTCTTTCCGGGCGCCGGCGAGCGCCTGCAGGAGGCGGGGCTTGTCCTGCATCCGCTCGCGACCTGGGCCGATGTCCTGCGTGCCGATGCAGGCCAGGAGCTTGCGGCAGAGGATCGCGCCGAGATCGAGCGCTTCCTGGCCGACCCCGTCGCCTGGTCGACGCGCCATGGCGGCCGCGTCAGCCTTTCGCCGCGCGTCTGATCCGGAAGGAGCCTGCGATGAAGCCCAAATCCCGCGAGGATTCCACCATGGCCGATCTCGCAGCAGCAACGCCGATCACCGCACCGCCGCAGGCCGACAGCGTCCAGCTCGCGACGACGCAGACCATCGCGCTGGCCGAAATCAGGACGCGGCGCGAGCATGACCTGCTCGGCGATGCCGACGTGCCGGCCGACGCCTATTGGGGCGTGCACACGCTGCGTGCCGTCGGCAATTTCCCGATCACCGGCGTGCCGGTCGGGCATTTCCCGGAATTCGTGCGGGCATTGGCCCTGGTCAAGCAGGCGGCGGCGCGCGCCAATCGCCGCCTCGGCAACCTTCCTGCCGCGAAAGCCGAGGCGATCGAGCGGGCCTGCGACCTGATCGCGGTCGAAGGCCGCTTCCATGATCAGTTCGTCGTCGATGCCGTGCAGGGCGGGGCCGGCACCTCGACCAACATGAACGCCAACGAGGTCATCGCCAACGTCGCGCTCGAGCTGATGGGCAAGGCCAGGGGCGACTACGCCGCGCTCCATCCGAATGACGACGTCAACATGGCGCAGTCGACCAACGACGCCTATCCGACGGCGCTGCGCCTCGCCGTGATCTTCGCCACCGAGCCGATGATCGCGGCGCTCGACGAGCTCGCCTTCGCCTTCAAGGCCAAGGCGGTCGAGTTCGCCGATGTGCTGAAGATCGGCCGCACCCAGCTCCAGGACGCAGTGCCGATGACGCTCGGCCAGGAGTTCGACGCCTTCTTCGCCACGATCAAGGAGGATGTCTCGCGGCTGCGCGAGGCGGCGGCCCTGTTCCGCGAGGTCAATCTCGGCGCGACCGCGATCGGCACCGGCATCACCGCCGACGCCCGCTATGCTTCCCTCGCCATCGAGGAGCTGGCCCGCGCCGCCCGCCAGCCCATGGTGCCGGCGACGAACCTGATCGAGGCGACCTCGGATATGGGCGCCTTCGTGCTGTTCTCCGGCGTGCTGAAGCGCGTCGCGGTCAAGCTCTCCAAGATCTGCAACGATCTGCGCCTGCTCTCCAGCGGCCCGCGCGCCGGCTTCAGCGAGATCCGGCTGCCGGCGGTCCAGGCCGGCTCCTCGATCATGCCGGGCAAGGTCAACCCGGTGATCCCGGAAGTGGTCAACCAGGTCGCCTATCTCGTCATCGGCCACGATCTCACCGTGACGCTCTGCGCCGAGGGCGGCCAGCTCCAGCTCAACGCCTTCGAGCCGACCATCGGCTATTGCCTGCTCTCCTCGCTGCGCCATCTCACCGCGGCGGTGACGACCCTGACGACGCGCTGCGTCACTGGCATCGAGGCCGATCGCGAGCGCTGCCTGGCGCTGGTCGAGGATTCGATCGGCCTCGTCACGGCGCTCGGACCGCGGCTCGGCTACGAGGCGTCGTCGCGGGTGGCGCGCCGCGCCCTCGCCGAGAAGCGCAAGGTTGCCGAGATCGTGCTCGAGGAAGGCCTGCTCAGCCGGGCCGAGCTCGACGAGCTCCTGAAGATCGAGGCGATGACGGCCCCGTCGCGCCCGAAGCCCGCCGGAAAGGCGCGGGCCTGAACGATCGGCCGCCGCAAGGTCGGACGGCCGCCTACCCGGAGAGGATGATGAACGAGCTGTTGAACTGGCTGCTCCAGCAGAAGGGCAGCATGAATACCTATCTCGAATTCCAGGGCCGCGCCCTCGAATTGCGCGCCGCCGAGCCCGAGCATGCCGCGCTATTGCGCCTGCTCGCCGATCTCGCCGGCCGTTTCGCCGAAGCCTATGACCGCCGCCCGCTGCCGCTCGACGTCGCCGAGGGCGCGTTGCAGCGGCTCACCGGGCTGATCGAGCAGGCGCTGGCTCCCGGCGCTGCCGACCCGGCGCACCGGCTGGAACTGCTCAACCGGATCGGCGCAGCCGAACTCGCCTGAGGCCGCGGCTTTCGGAGTTTCCTTTGGCAGCGATGCCGACCATGCAACCCGGCCCCGGCCGGGTTGTTTGCTGTCCGGGCTCATCAAAAGCCGGATTTTGGGTTAGTAGAGCCGCTGAAGCTCAGAGGCCGGCTTAAGGATGGCTGGCAGGGAACCTTGCGCGCTCCGTGCGCATATGCCGGTTTCAAGGTAAAATATGACGAAATATCAGTACATTAGGTTTTCCGTGGCGCCGATGATGGACTGGACTGACCGGTATTGCCGGGTGGTCCATCGCCTGATGTCGCGTCGCGCCCTTCTGTACACGGAGATGGTGACGGCGCAGGCCGTGATCCGCGGCGACCGGCAGCGGCTGATCGGCTTCGACGCGGTCGAGCATCCGGTCGCGCTGCAGCTCGGCGGCAATGATCCCATCCTGTTGGCCGAGGCGGCGAAGATCGGCGCCGATTTCGGCTATGACGAGATCAACCTGAATTGCGGCTGCCCCTCCGATCGCGTCCAGGGCGGGGCCTTCGGCGCCTGCCTGATGCGCGAGCCCGACTTGGTCGGGGACTGCGTCGCGGCGATGAAGGCGGCGGTTTCGATCCCCGTCACCGTGAAGTGCCGGATCGGCGTCGACGATCAGGACCCGGAAGTCGCGCTCGACGCCCTGACCGCGGCGGTCCGGGCCGCGGGCGTCGATGCGCTGATCGTGCACGCCCGCAAGGCCTGGCTGCAGGGACTTTCGCCCAAGGAGAACCGCGAGATCCCGCCGCTCGACTATGAGCGGGCCTATCGCCTGAAATCCGCCAATCCCGATCTGCCGGTCTCGCTCAATGGCGGCATCCGTGCGCCCGCCGAATGGCTGCCGCATCTCGCCCATGTCGATGGCGTCATGCTCGGCCGCGAGGCCTATCAGAATCCGGAAGTGCTGCTTTCCGTCGATCCGCTGCTGTTCGGCGAGGCGGCGCCGGTCGCCGATGCCTTCGAGATGCTGGAGGCGCTGGAGCCGTTCATCGCCGCGCATCTCGAGCGGGGCGGGCGCTTGCACGCCTTCACCCGCCATCTCGTCGGGCTCTTTCCCGGTCGGCGCGGCTCGCGCCTGTTCCGCCGCCATCTCGCCGAGCATTGCGTCGCCGCCGGCGCCGGCCTCGCCGATCTGCGCGCCGCCATCGCCCATGTCGAGCGCGAGGCACCCTCCGCGATCGCTGCCGAATGAACGAGGCCTTGCCGATGACGGGTGAACCCGCCGCCGTCGATCCCGCGCTGATTACCAGGATCGAGACGAGCTTCGCCAAGCAGGCCTTCATGGCGACGCTCGGTGCCCGGCTGGTCCGCGTCGCGCCGGGCGAGGTCGAGATCGCCTTGCCGGTTTCAGCCCATCTTTGCCAGCAGCACGGCTTCGTCCATGCCGGCGCGGTCTCGACCATCGCCGACAGCGCCGCCGGCTATGCCGCCTTGACCGCGATGCCGGCCGGAGCCGGCATCCTCACGGCAGAGTTCAAGATCAACCTGCTGGCGCCCGCCACCGGCGAGGAATTGCGGGCGCTCGGCAAGGTGGTGAAGGCCGGTCGCACGCTAACGCTCGCCACCGCCGAGGTCTTCGCGGTCTCGGGCGGGGCGCGCAAGCTCTGCGCCATGATGACGGCGACCTGCATGACGATCGCTGGCCGCGAGGGTGTCGCCGACTAGCGGCTTTAGATCCGCCGGATCGTCACTCCGGAGCTGCGCCTCTCGCGGCCTGTCCGGAATGACGGTGCCGGCGGTTCTAAGCCTGCTCTAGCGTGGCCTCAACCGTTCCAGCTCGCCCAGCCGCTTCATTGCGGCCTGCTGCTGCAGCAGGCCGTAGTTGATGCCGGACGCGTTCAGCGAACTGCCGGTCTGGAAAGGATACTCGGCGAAGTCCGAGAAGAACTCCTTCACCTTGGCCTGGATCGGCACGAGCAGCCACATCTGCTGGGCGAAGAACTTCATGGCTTCGCCGCCTTCCTTGGTGCCGCGCTCATAGGGATCCATCCGTAGGTTGGTGATGTTGGCCCAGGATGGAACCTCGCGCGTCGCTGTTGCGATGTTTCCCTCGCTGGCGACGGCGAAGCTGACCTTCCAATCGTTCCATCGGATGGCGTTCAAATTGCCACCCTGATCGAAGTAGAAGACGGTGTCTCGCGGAGGCTCCTTCGTCTCGCCCTTGAGGAAGGGCATGAAATTGTAGCCGTCGAGATGAACCTTGAAGCTCTTCGACCCCGCTTGGAATCCGGTCTTCATCTTCTCCTTGACATCTCCAAGCCCGGCGGCAGCGCAGAAGGTCGGGAACCAGTCGATCAATGCGATCGGCTCGTTGACCTCCGTCGCGGGCTTCACCACGCCCGGCCAGCGCACCATCATCGGGATACGGAAACCGCCTTCCCATGTGGTGCCCTTCTCGCCCCGGAACGGTGTCATGGCGCCGTCTGGCCAGAGCGCGATCTCCGCGCCGTTGTCCGTCGTGTAGAGCACGATGGTGTTGTCGGTAATGCCGAGATCGTCGAGTTGCTTGAGCAGCTGTCCGACATGGCCGTCATGCTCGACCATGCCGTCCGCATGGATGCCCTTGCCCGTCTTGCCCATCGACTCCGCCTTCAGATGGGTGAAGACATGCATGCGGGTCGAGTTGAACCAGCAGAAGAACGGCTTGTTCGCCTTGGCCTGACGGTCGATGAAATCCTTGGCGCCGGCCAGGAACTCCTCGTCGATCGTCGGCATGCGCTTGGTGTTGAGCGGCCCGGTATCCTCGATCTTGCCGTCCGCCGAGGTCTTGAGCACGCCGCGCGGGCCGAACTGCCTGCGGAAATTCGGGTCCTTCGGATAGAAGTAGCCTTCCGGCTCCTCCTCGGCATTGAGATGGTAGAGATTGCCGAAGAACTCGTCGAAGCCGTGCCGCGTCGGGAGATGCTCGTCCCGGTCGCCGAGATGGTTCTTGCCGAACTGGCCGGTGGCGTAGCCGGCGGTCTTCAGGGCATCGGCGATCGTCGGCATCCAATCCTGGATGCCATGCGGATCGCCCGGCATGCCGATGGTGAGCAGGCCGGTACGGAAAGGTTCCTGCCCGAGGATGAAGGAGGCGCGACCGGCGGTGCAGCTCTGCTGGCCATAGGCATCGGTGAAGATCGCGCCTTCCTTGGCGATGCGATCGATATTGGGCGTGCGATAGCCCATCATCCCCATTGTATAGGCGCTGATCTGGGGGATGCCGATATCGTCGCCGAAGATCACGAGGATGTTTGGCTTGCGCCCGGCGGCCGGGGCTGCCGGCTGCTGCGCCTGGGCCGGCTTGACCTCTGCCGAGAGATAGGATGCTGCCGCAGCCAGGGCGGTCCCGCCCAGAAGGATGCTGCGCCTGTCGAGAGATGGGTTCGTGCCGGAGACGTCCTGCTTCGGGGGCATGGAGAAACCTCGCGCATTGATCGGAACCGTGAGCGGAGGCCCTGTTTCGCCATAGCTTCTGACGCTCGCGCTCGGGATCAAGAGACTGAAAGCACGCGGCGGCAGCCGGCAAGTTCGTAACAGTTACGCACTTGCAGAGGTGCCCGACCTCCGTTCGCCACGTCTCGCCCGGCCCGGATGCCGTCGCACTTCCGTCGAGCCCGCGAGCCGACGGGGCAGTTCTTGCTCCGCCGGTCCATGGCTGTGTCTGCGCGCATGGCGGCCCTGCCGCACCAACCTTGCCCTTTCCCGGCGAATCCCTAAGAGCAGCCCCACCTTCCCGTATTCGGAAACATTATGATTGCCGGCATTCCCATCAACGACCTGATTTTTCTCGCCGTCTCGCTGATCGCCGCGGGGGCCGTCACCGGCCTGCTCGCCGGCCTGTTCGGCGTCGGCGGCGGGGCGGTGATCGTACCGGTGCTCTATGAGGTCTTCCGGGTCATCGGCGTGCCCGAGGAGGTGCGCATGCCCCTCGTCGTCGGCACCTCGCTCGCCGTCATCATCCCGACCTCGATCCGCTCCTTCAATGCGCACCGGGCCAAGGGCCTGGTCGACACCTCTATCATCAGGATCTGGGCGCTGCCCGTGGTGCTCGGCGTCGGCCTCGGCAGCCTGGTCGCGCGCTACGCCCCGCCGGACGTGTTCAAGGCGGTCTTCGTCGCGGTCGCCTTCGTCAGCGCCATGCGCCTGCTCTTCGCCTCCGACCGCTGGAAGCTCGGCGACGATATGCCCGGGCCATTCCTGATGCGGGTCTATGGCCTGGTCATCGGCGTGCTTTCGGCGCTGATGGGCATCGGCGGCGGCCAGCTCTCCAGCCTGTTCATGACCTTCTACGGCCGCCCGATCCATCAGGCGGTGGCGACCTCGTCCGGCCTCGGCGTGCTGATCTCGATCCCCGGTGCGCTCGGCTACATCTACGCCGGCTGGCCGAAGATGGACCTCCTGCCGCCGCTCTCGCTCGGATACGTCTCGCTGATCGGCTTCCTGCTCTTCATCCCGACCTCGATCTGGACGGCCCCTATCGGCGCACGCCAGGCGCATCGTCTGTCGAAGCGCAAGCTCGAAGTCGCCTTCGGCATTTTCCTCCTCCTGGTCTGCGCCCGCTTCTTCTGGTCGCTGGTCTTCTGATCGGAGGAGGAGCCGTGCTTTCCATCCGCGCAGGCACCGAAGCCGATCATCCGACACTCGCCCGGCTGATGGCTGAGATGCAGGCGCATTATCGCGTGCCCTGTCCGTCGGATGCCGAGATCCGGGCGGGGCTTGCCGGCCGCCCGGCCGGAGCCGAGCTCCTGGTTGCGGAAGACGGCGAGGCCCTCGTCGGTTTCGCCGCCTTCGCTGCGATCTATCCCGGTCCCGGCCTGCGGGCCGGCTTCTTCCTGAAGGAGCTCTACGTCGCGCAGGCGGCGCGGGGTCTCGGGGCAGGGCGGCGCCTGATGGCCGAGCTGGCGCGCCTCGCCTTGGTGCGAGGCTTTGGCCGCGTCGACTGGACGGCGGCACGCGACGATGTCCGCCTGCTGCACTTCTATGAAAGCCTCGGCGCATCGCCGCAGCCGGAGAAGGTCTTCTTCAGGTTGAGCGGCGAGGAGCTGCGTCGTCTCGCAGAGAGCTGAGCCGCTCTTCCAGCGTCGCCATGATCGAAAGCCGCTCGGTTTCGGTGAGGCGCGACCATTGGGCGATCTCCTGAAGCGTGCGCCCGCAGCCCTCGCAGAGCTTGCTCGCCGGATCGATCACGCAGATGCGGATGCAGGGGCTCGATGCGCCGCTCACTGCCCGCTCCAGCCGAGGGCGAGCGCGATGCCGAGATAGATCGCGATCTCGGAGAGCTGCTGGCAGGCGCCGGCGATGTCGCCGGTCTGTCCGCCGATCAGCCGCCTGGCGGTGCGCATCAGCCAACCGCTCGCCAGGGCCGAGAGGCCGATGCCGATCAGGAGGCCCGCGAGCGGCAGGTTACCGGCGAGCCCGAGCAGAAGCCCGATGCAGGCGGAGAGGCCGTAAGCGAAGGGCAACACCGCGCGTTCCGGCGTGCCGACAGCCGCAGAGGCGCCGTCGACGCGTGCCGGCGGCAGCGTTGCGACCACGCGAATGCCCTCGATGCGCGACCAGGCGGCCGCCCCGAGAATGGCGGCTGCGGCGGCGAGGGCGCCGGCGCCATCGAGGATCGCAGCCAGCGCGGAGACGCGCAGCAGCAGTGCGAGCCCGATCGCCAGCGTGCCATAGCTGCCGATCCGGCTGTCCTTCATGATCTCGAGCCTGCGCTCGGGCGTCCAGCCACCGAACAACCCGTCGGCGCTGTCGGCCAGCCCGTCCTCATGGAAGGCGCCGGTGGTGAAGACCAGCACGGCGACGCCGAGGGATGCGACGACGAGGTCGTCGAGCCCGGCGAGGCCGGTCGCGAGCACGATGAGTGCGGTGGGCAGCGCGATCAGCAGGGCAGCAAAGGGCAAAGCACGCGGCAGCAGCCGGAAATCGGGCGTCGCATGCGCGTTCTCGCCTGGCCTCTCCGGCACCGGCAGGCGCGAATAGAAACGGATGCAGGCGGCCGTCGCGGCGAGCCAGCCCGGCCAGGCCGGTGGCGCGGCAGGCGCATTCTCGCTTTCTGCTTCGGCCATTCCGCGTCGATATCCCAGATTGTCTTCGCTCGCCTCAGCCTATAGCAGCAGCGGCAAGCAGGCGGCGATGGCTCAGCCGCCGGATTCCAAAAGTTTGCAAAGAGACGAGACGCGATGTCTTCCTCCGGCCTGCCTTTCGACGATATCCGCCAGCTCATCGCCGGCATGCCCGGCCCCGACATGGCCGCCGCCAACACCGTGCGCGCCCGCGACAAGGATCTGACCAAGCCGGCCGGCAGCCTCGGCCGGCTCGAGGAGATCGCCGAATGGCTCGCCGCTTGGCAGGGCAAGGCGCCGCCGCGCGTCGACCGACCACTCGTCTGCGTCTTCGCTGGCAATCACGGGGTCGTCGCCCAGGGCGTCTCGGCCTATCCGCAGTCGGTGACGCGCCAGATGCTGGAGAACTTCGCCGCCGGTGGCGCCGCGATCAACCAGATCTGCGCCGCCTATGATCTCGGCTTCAAGGTCTTCGATCTCGCGCTCGACCTGCCGACCGGCGATTTCACGGAAGGGGACGCGCTCGACGAGCGCGCCTGCGTGGCCACCATGGCCTTCGGCATGGAAGCGCTCGCCGGCGGCGCCGATCTTCTGGCGCTCGGCGAGATGGGCATCGGCAACACGACCTCGGCCGCTGCGATCTTCGCAGCGCTCTATGGTGGCAGCGCTGCCGAATGGTGCGGCCGCGGCACCGGCGTCGACGATGACGGGCTGAAGCGCAAGGTCGCGGCTGTCGAGGCCGGGCTGAAGCTGCACGCCGCCCATCTCGGCGATCCCCTGGAAGTGCTGCGCCGCTTCGGCGGGCGCGAGATCGCGGCGATCTGCGGCGCGATCCTCGCCGCTCGCCTGCAGCGCATCCCGGTGATCCTCGACGGCTATGTCGTCACCGCCGCCGCCGCGATCCTGCACGCGCTCGAACCCTCCGCGCTGGACCATTGCCTCGCCGGGCATCTCTCGGCCGAGGGTGCGCATGCGCAGGCGCTTGTCCGGATCGGCAAGCAGCCGTTGTTGGCGCTCGATATGCGCCTGGGCGAGGGGACGGGCGCTGCGCTCGCTGCCGGCCTCGTCAAGGCCGCCGCCGGCGTCCATTCCGGCATGGCGACCTTCGTGCAGGCGCAGGTCTCGCAGAAGGGCGAGTAACGCGAAAAGCGCGTGCCGGGCGTCCGACCCGGCGCGTCTTTCGCGTGTCAGGCGCCGAAGTGCTCGATCACCTCGGCCAGCGGCACATGGCCCTTGAAGGCGCCCTTGCCGGCCGGCGTCTCGCCGTTTTCGAGCGCGGCCGCGAAGACCACTGCCGGGTCGGCTTCGACCCGCTGGCGCAGTGCCTGCAGCTTCGGCCAGCGCGAGAGGTCGGCGACCTCATGGTACTCCAGCCAGCGCGCCACCCCGGCGAGCAGCCCGTCGGCGAGGCTGTGCTTGCCGCCGACCAGCCAGTTGCCGCCGTCGAGCATCTCTTCCAGCCTGTCATGGCGCTCGATCACCCGCTCGCGTCCGAAACGGCGCAGTGCCGCCTCGAAATCGGGGTCGGGCTCGGGCAGCTCCAGCGCGACCCAGAGCGGCGTGAAGGCGCCGGTGAAGCCGGTATTGAGGAAGCCCATCAGCTGGTGCATCCGGTCGGCCTCGGGCGAGAGCGGATCGAAGCTGATGCGTCGCTCGTTGTCGCGCGCCTCGAGATAGGCGGCGATCGCCATCGTCTCGGTCAGCGGGCGGCCCTTCTCCGTGATCAGCACCGGGGTTTCGACGCGCTGGTTGATCCGCTTGTAGGGCGGCTCGCGCATCTCGCCGAGCATGTCTATGCGGCTGAGTCTATAAGGCTGGCCAAGCCATTCGAGCGCCGCGACCAGGCCCATCGAGGTGCCGGCCGGGTAGCCATAAACGAGAATCGGTTCCATCTTGCGTTTTCCATTCGGGTTGGGAAACGCTGCGCAGCGGGCTGGAACCTAGTCAGCCGTCGCCCCATGTAAATTACGCACTTTTCTGTAACCACAGCATCGGACCGAAAAGTGGGATCTATTTTTCGGACAACTCGGATGCGACAACGAAGAGACAGATCGCCATGACCCCGTACGAACGGACGCGCGGCGATCTAGCCGGGAACGGAGCATGAAGGACGTCGTGTCCGACTGCGCGATCGAAAGCGTCATGCGGGTGCTGAGTGGCCGCTGGCCGACCTTGCTGCTCTACTATCTGAAGGACGGCACCAAGCGCTTCAGCGAGCTCCGGCGCGACAATCCGACGGTTTCGCATCGCATGCTGGCGCTGGAGCTGCGCAAGCTGGAGGCGGCCGGCATCGTCCGCCGCATCGACCATGAAGGCTATCCGCGCCGGGTCGACTACCAGCTGACGCCGGCAGGGCTTCGCCTCGTGCCGTTGATCGATGCGCTCGGCGACTGGTGGGAGGAGGTCGAGCAGGGCGGCCGCGACGTCGAGGTCCTGCCCAGGGTCGCCTGAGGCGTCCGCTCCGCCCGGACGCTATGCGGCCGAGCGCTCGCCCGGCTCCGGCAGCGCGGGCAGCGTATCCATCACGCGTTCTGCCGGTAGCGTGATCGTTACTTCCGTGCCGGCGCGCGGCTTCGATTTCAGGGTGAAGCCGCCATTGTGCAGGTCGATCAGGCCCTTGACGATCGGCAGGCCTAGGCCCGAGCCCTGTTCGGCCGTCTTGATCGCGAGCGAACCGCGCCCGAAGCTCTGCAGAACCACCGGAATCTCGTCCTCGGGAATGCCCGGGCCGGTATCGGTCACCGTCACATATTGCCCGCCGGTCGCGGTCCAGCCGACCTTCACCGAGATATCGCCACCCTGCGGTGTGAACTTGATGGCATTGGAGAGGATGTTGAGGACGACCTGCCGGATCGCGCGCTCATCCGCCCAGATCTTCGGCAGCTCGGGCTCCACCGCCTCGCGGATGCTCTGGCTCTTGGCCTTGGCGCGCAGGTTCAGCATGTGAACGCAGTCGTCGACGATCCCAGCGAGGCTGAGCGCTTCCTCGTTGAGCTCGTATTTGCCGGCTTCGATCCGCGACAGGTCGAGGATCTCGTTGATCAGGTTGAGCAGATGCTGGCCTGAGCCATGGATGTCGCCGGAATATTCCTTGTACGCGCCGTTGGCGTGCTCGCCGAAGACCTCGTTCTTCATCACCTCCGAGAAGCCGAGGATGGCGTTGAGCGGGGTTCGCAGCTCATGGCTCATCGTCGCCAGGAAGCGGGATTTGGCGAGGTTGGCCTCCTCGGCCTTGCGCCGCGCCTCGTCTGAGTTGGCTTTCGCTGTGCCGAGCTCGGCGATCAGCGCGTCCTTCTCCGCCCTGAACTCGATGGTTGCGACCGAGGTCGAGTAGAGCCGGTTGGAAAGAAAGATGAAGAAGAGCTGGGCGCAGGCCGCCATCATCAGCATGGTCACGCTGTCGATGTCGGAACGGCCCGAGAAGAACAGCACCAGCGCGCCGGTGATGGGCACCAGCCCGGCATAGACCGCCATCGGCATGGTCGCGCAGAGCATCACGGTGATCGCGCTGACGATCAGCAGCGTCGTCGTCAGGAAGAAGCGCGCGCCCGGTGCCTCGACCCCGATGAACAGGATCGGCAGAAGCGCCCAGGAGATGCCGTGCAGCATCTCCGCGAGCGGCATCGTCTTGCGCCAGAAACTGATCCGCGCCTCCGCCGATGGCTCGGCCAGGAAACGCCGGCACAGCGCGAACATCAGGACGCACGAGATTGCCACGAAGGCGAACCAGCCCGAAACCTTGTAGAGCGGCACCCAGGCGCCGGCCGCAGCACCGACGAGCAATGCGAGCACGAGCGTGCCCGCCGTCCCGTTCAGACGGTACTGCGCGAACAGCCGGACGAGCTCATAATCGAAGGCACGGTCGAGGCCGGTCGTCGAAGTCAGCCGCTCGCGGGCCGATCGCACCTCGCGGCTGATCAGCTTTCGGCGCGCCAGCGCCGACGGGTCGGGTCCGCGACCACGTTGGACCTGTTCGGCGGTGAGTTCCGGCATACCCGAGAAAAGCGGCTCCTGACCGGTCGCGCACCTTGCGCGCCGGCTCGCCATGATGAGCAGGAAATCGTTAAGCTTGTGCTGATGGCTCGCTTTGGATTCAGGACGAATGGTTACGGCCCGTTTGGCTGGCGGCGTGTCGGCCGCGCGGTCGATCTCGTCGTGGCGCTTGGTTTCATTGGGCTTTTGGCGGTCGCGGGCGCGGTCCTGCAATATCGACTGGGGCCCGCGAGGAACCTCGCCGGCGCTGCCGAGGCGATCGATGGCGATTCGATCAGGCTCGCTGGCGAGGAGCTGCGGCTGGAGGGGATCGACGCGCCCGAATACCGTCAGACCTGCCGCGACAAGGGCGGACGCGATGTCGCCTGCGGCCGCCAGGCTAGGCGCGCGCTCGCAGGCATGCTGGCGCTCGGCAATGTCAGCTGCACGATCTCGCGGCCGGACCGCTATGGCCGGGGCCTCGCGCGCTGTCGCCAGGGCGACGCGGATATCAACGCCGCCATGGTCCGCAATGGCCAGGCATTGGCTTATGGCGAATATCGGGCCGAGGAGGACGAGGCGAAGGCCGCGGGACGCGGCCTCTGGGCGCTGAACTTCCAGCGGCCCTCGGAATGGCGGCAAAGCCACCCGCGCTAGGTCGGGGGAAAGAAAAACCGGCTGATGCCGGCGGTTGGCTCGAGGTTCGGGCTGGCAGCCGACTCTGGAGGCGTGCGAGGGCATGCGACAGGTGCATGACGGCGGGCTGTCGCGGGGAATTTCGTCGCAGCCGCCTCCGCTCTAAAGGAAATCCTTCTCTCCCTGGAGGCCAGCCGGAGCAGGCCGATGATCGGCGCCATTCTTCTCGCGCTCGCGCCGATCGCCCTCTTGATCGCGCTCGGCCATCTCATGCATCGCCGGCGATTCCTGCCGGACAGCTTCTGGCCGCAGGCCGAGCGCCTCTGCTACTACGTGCTGCTGCCGGCGTTGTTCATCCACGCGCTCGCAATGGCGGATCTGCGCGGTGTTCCGGTCGCGAGCCTCGCAGTGACGCTGATGGTGCCGATCATCGTGGTCTCCGGGCTGCTGGTGCTGGCCAAGCGCTGGCTCGGCTATAGCGACGCTGCCTTCACCTCGGTCTTCCAGGGCGGCATCCGCTTCAACAACTATGTCGGCCTCAGCGCCGCGGTAAGCCTGCTCGGCGCGCCCGCCTTGTCGATGGCCGCCGTCGCCAATGCCGCGATCGTGCCGACGGTCAATCTGCTCTGCGTGCTGATCTTCGCGCGCTGGGGCGTCGCCCAGCCGACCTTGCGCGGCGTATTGCGCGGCCTCGCGCTCAACCCGTTGCTGATGTCCTGCCTGATCGGCATCCTGCTGCAGGCAAGCGGCCTCGGCCTGCCGCCAGGTATCGACAGCTTCATGAAGGCGCTCGGCCAGGCTTCGCTGCCGCTTGGCCTGCTCTGCGTCGGCGCTGCGCTGGACTGGGGCGCGCTCGGTCGGGGCTTGCGCCCCGCGCTCGCCGCCTCCTTCGCCAAGTTCGTGCTGATGCCGCTCGTGACCTTCCTCATGCTCAAGGCGGTCGGGCTCGGCGGCCAGGCGGCCTTCATTGCCATCCTCTTTCACGCGCTGCCGACGGCCTCGTCGTCCTATGTCATGGCACGCCAGCTCGGGGGCGACGCCCCGCTCATGGCCGGCATCTGTGCCTTGCAGACGGTGCTGGCGGCCCTGACTGTGCCGATCGCGCTCCTGCTGCTAGCGCCAGCCCTTTAGGGGCGGCTATCGCGGCTCGCGCGGGTCGTCGAGGCTGGGGCCTTCGATCCGCGCCGCGCCCGCACGCCTGGAGCGCGACCAGAAGCTCGCCAGCACCAGGCCGACGGGGATCGCGAGGATCACGATCCAGACGACGAAACTCCAGCTCCGTTCCATGCGGGCGCTCCTTTCGTCCTTTCAACCGAAACTGCAGCCTGCGGTTCCGCGACGCCGCGTCCTGTCGGCTCCGATTGCAAAGGCCATGCTCGCGCCCTCTTGTCGGGCTTTGTCTTGACAGGGCCGATTTGCCGCCATGAATGCGGCTGTCAGGAATGCGGCTGAGACGAGAGCGGGGGTGAAGGTGGCGATGAGGCTCTATGACGGTGGGCGGGCGCCCAATCCCCGGCGGGTTCGGATTTTCTTTGCCGAGAAGGGGGTGCCGCTGCCGGAGCTGGTGCCGGTCGACATCGCCAAGAAGGAGCATCGGACGCCGGAGTTCACCCGCATCAACCCATCGCAACGCCTGCCGGTTCTGGTGCTGGAAGATGGCACGGCGCTGGCCGAGACCATGGCGATCTGCCGCTATGTCGAAGGGATGCACCCGACGCCCGCGTTGTTCGGCGACGGCCCGAAGGATGTGGCGCTGATCGAGATGTGGAACCGGAGGATCGAGCTCGGTCTGTTCTCGAGCGTCGCCGCCGTCTTCCGCCACAGCCATCCCTCGATGGCCGAGCTCGAGGATCAGGTGCCGGAATGGGCCGAGGCGAACCGGGAAATGATAGATGACCATCTGATGCTGCTCGATCTGCAGCTCGCCGGAAACCGTTTCGTCTGCGGTGATGAGCTGAGCGTCGCCGACATCACGGCCGGCATCGCGATCGATTTCATGAAGCCGTCGCGCATCCCGCTGCCCGAGGATTTCGCCAATGTCCGGCGCTGGCACGGCGAACTCTCCGCCCGCCCGAGCTGGAAGGCCTGAGGGGTGCGCGGGATCGCCATCCTGCTCGCGCTGCTGCTCGCCCTGCCGGCGCTGGCGACCGAAAGGCTGACCGGAGAGCAGATCAAGCAGGCCTTCACCGGCAACACGGTCAGCGGCCGCTACACGGGCGGCGGCTTCTTCACGGAGTACCACGATCCCGATGGCCGGGCGCTGGGCCATAATGGCTGGCACGAGAACCGCGACGCCTGCTGGATCATCAAGGACGATGCGGTCTGCTACTATTATGGCCCGCCGAGCGACCGCACGATCCACTGCTTCACTGTCGAGATGAACGAGCGGCTCTATGTGCTGCGCAATCTCGACAATGGCCGGATCAACGCCATCGCGACCGTCGAGCTCGCCAACCCGCGCAAGCACAATGATGGCGGCCAGCCTTGGTATTGCGACGGTTTGATCTCGCGCGCGCCGGACGTGCCGATGTCGCGTCGCCTGATGGCTGCGCGGTGACCCGAATGGCGCGCAGCCGCGCCGCTGCGCTGATCGCGCTGGCCTCGTTGGCCATGCCCGCTTCCGCCGCAGAACGCCTGTCCGGTGAGGCGATTCGCCAGCTCTTCGAGGGCAACACGGTCAGCGGCCGCTACAATAATGGCCGCCCGTTCAGCGAATTCCACCACAAGGACGGCCGGGCCACTGGCCATAACCGGCACGTCCTCAACCGCGACGCCTGCTGGACCACCACGCAAGAGGCGGTCTGCTATTATTACGGCCCGCACGAGACGCGCCGGACCTATTGCTTCACCGTCGAGCGCAGCGGCGAACTCTATGTGCTACGCACGCAGCGCGAAGGTCGCATCAATGGCGTCGCCACCATCGAGCCGGGCGATCCACAGCGCCATACCGAGAAGGTCCCTGCCTGGAATTGCGACGGGCTGATCTCGCAGCGCCCTGGCCGGGAGCAACTCGCCGGGCGGTGAGCAGCTTGAGCCTCCGACGGCGGCCCGAAATCTGATCCTATGGTGCACGCATGAACTGGATCGCCCATGTCGAAATACCGGTTGCCGATCTTGAGAGGGCGATGCGCTTCTATTCGGCTGTCTTCGGGGTGGCCTTCGGAGAGATCGTCACGATCCACGGCAACAGAATGGCCTACTTCCCGTTCGAACAAGGCAAGGATGGCGCGAGCGGCGCACTCGCCGAAGGGGAGATCTATGTGCCGACCATCAATGGCGCGGTCATCTATCTGAGCGTCGGCGACATCGACGATGTTCTGGCCAGGGCCGGCGAGCAGGGGAGCGAGCTGTTGTTTCCGAAGACGCCGATCGGAGGGGGGGCCTTCGTCGCCGAAATCGCCGACAGCGAAGGCAATCGTATCGCGATTCAAACCGCATGATCGGAAGAACGTGCCCGATTCTCCCCATGATCCGGCCCAGTCTCTCGACGTCGTCCTCGCCGAACTGCGCGCCTGTCGGCTCTGCCGCGATGCGCCGCTCTATCCGCCGCGATTGCCGCATGAGCCGCGGCCGGTCATCCAGGCGGCAGCGAGCGCAAGGCTGCTGATCGCCAGCCAGGCGCCGGGGACCCGTGTCCATGCCAGTGGAAGGCCTTTCACCGATCGCTCGGGCGACCGGCTGCGCGACTGGCTCGGGCTCGACAAGGAGCGCTTCTACGACGCCGCGCGGGTGGCGATCGTGCCGATGGGCTTCTGCTTTCCGGGCCCGGACGGCAAGGGCGGTGACCTGCCGCCGCGCCGCGAATGCGCGCCGACCTGGCAGGATCGCGTGCTCGCCCATCTGCCCGATATCGAGCTGATCCTGGTGATCGGCCGCTATGCGCAAGCCTGGCATCTCGGCCCGAAGGCGGCGGCCGACCTGACCGCGACCGTCGCGGATTGGCGCAGCATCTTCGCTGGAGAGCGCCGGCCGCGCATCCTGCCGCTGCCGCATCCTTCCTGGCGCAATAATGGCTGGCTCAGGAAGAATCCCTGGTTCGAGGCCGAGCTGCTGCCGGTCCTGCGCGCCGAAGTTGTGCGATTGGCGGGGTAGCCCGATGTCACGATGAACCGTCATTCCGGAGCTGCGCCGCTTGGCGACTCGTCCGGAATGACGACGCGGGAGGGCTGGCGAGCCCTTACTTCTCCAGGCGCTTCAGCAGGCTGGAGGTGTCCCAGCGACCGCCACCGAGCTTCTGGACATCGCCATAGAACTGGTCGACCAGCGCGGTGACCGGCAGCGTCGCCTCGTTGCGGCGCGCCTCGTCGAGCACGATGCCGAGGTCCTTGCGCATCCAGTCGACCGCGAAGCCGAAATCGAACTTGCCGGCGTTCATCGTCTTGCCGCGGTTCTCCATCTGCCAGGAGCCGGCGGCGCCCTTCGAGATCACCTCGAGCATCGCCTCGACATCGAGTCCGGCGCGCTTGGCGAAATGGACGCCTTCCGACAGGCCCTGGACGAGGCCGGCGATGCAGATCTGGTTGACCATCTTGGTCAGCTGGCCGGAGCCGGCCGGGCCCATCAGCTTGCACATGCGCGCGAAGCTCGCGATCACCGGCTCGACCCGCGCATAGGTCGCCTCGTCGCCGCCGCACATCACGGTCAGCACGCCGTTCTCGGCGCCGGCCTGCCCGCCCGAGACCGGAGCGTCGATGAAGCCGAAGCCGGCGGCGCTCGCCGCGGCATCAAGCTCGCGCGCCACATTCGCCGAGGCGGTGGTGTGGTCGACGAAGACCGTGCCCTTGCCCATGGCGGCGAAGGCGCCGCCTTCACCGGTCGTTACCGAGCGCAGATCGTCGTCATTGCCGACGCAGCAGAAGACGATCTCCTGGCCCTTGGCGGCGTCCGCCGGGGTCGGCGCCGAGGCGCCGCCATGCTGCGCGACCCAGGCCTGCGCCTTGGCGGGGGAACGGTTATAGACCGTGACCTCATGGCCCTTGGCCTTGAGATGGCCGGCCATGGGGTAGCCCATCACGCCGAGACCGAGGAAAGCGACTTTGGCCATGGGACTGCTCCATTCCGGTTCGTAAGGTTCCGAATCGCGTGTAGCGCGCGGGGGCGGAGGAGGGAAGGTGCATGGCGCCACGCCGGCCTGGCCCTAAATGCACGCCTGCGCTCACGACATCAGGAGCGGCGGCGCCAGTGTCTTGCCCGGCCTCCGGAAATCCGGCAGGAAACCGGCCATGACGATCAACAATGACGACGAGCTTCAGGCGTTGCGCGAGATCGGCCGCATCGTCGCCGAGGCGCTTGCGGCCATGGGCAAGGCGCTCGAGCCGGGCATGACGACGGCCGAGCTCGATGCGATCGGCCGCGGCATCCTCGAGCGCGAGGGTGCGCGTTCAGCGCCGGAGACTGTCTACGGCTTCCCGGGCGCCACCTGCATCAGCGTCAACGAGGAGGTCGCGCACGGGATCCCCGGCGAGCGCAGGATCGCCGCTGGTGACCTCGTCAACATCGACGTCTCCGCCGAGAAGGGCGGCTATTTTTCCGATACCGGCGCTTCCTTCACGGTGCCTCCGGTCGACCGCAGGATCGAGCGTCTGTGCCGCGACGGCAAGCGGGCGCTCTGGGCCGGCCTCGGCCAGGTCGGCGCCGGCAAGCCGCTCGCCGGCATCGGACAGGCCGTCGGCCGCTTCGCGCAGAAGAACGGCTACTCGCTGGTCCGCAATCTCGCCAGCCATGGCATCGGCCGCTCGCTCCATGAGGAGCCGAAGGAGATCGCCACCTGGCCCGAGCGTTCCGAGCGCCGCATCATGCAGAAGGGGCTGGTCTTTACGGTCGAGCCTTTCCTGTCGCTGGGCGCGGACTGGGCCGACCATGAGGGCGACGACCGCTGGACCCTCTATTCCGAGCCGCGCGCCCCGACCGTTCAGTTCGAGCACACCGTGGTCGCGACTACGAACGGCCCGCTGATCCTGACCCTGCCGGCGTGAGCAGAGCGCCGCTCAGCACAGCGGTCAAGCCTCGCTCCAATCCTCATGCGCATGACGGACGCGTACGATCAGGACGTCGCCGTGTTCTTCAAGACTATAGACGACGAGATGCGCCTTGAACGGATGGATGCGCATCGGCGGCGATAGCTCAAAGCGTTCTCGCGCCATGCGCGGGTAGGCGGCGATCGCGTCAAACAGCGCGAATAGCTCGTCATGATAGCGTTTGGCTTGGATCGGGCCTAACAAGTGTATTCCCTGTTCGGCAATGCCGGTGATGTCTTCTTCCGCCGCCAGCGAAAGTCGAAAGCCCACTATCGATTGCCGGGCGATGTGGTGGTGCGCTTAAGGGCTGTCGCGAAGAGCGCATCGCTGGATTGCGTGCCGGCTCCGCTTCTCACGCCTTCGTCGACGAAACGCTGCATGGCGGCGATCTTGTCGTTGCGGTCCTGATCCCGCCGGATCAGGTCACGCACATAGTCGCTCGTATTGGCGTAACGGCCGGTTTCGATTTGCGCCTCGGCCCATTCTTTCATCGAAGCGGGCAGGGATATGTTCATCGTGGCCATGTCGATCTCCGCGCAGGTTGAGCATGGCAAATTTTGGCAAAGATTGTCAATTTTCTGGACACTTGAGGGCTGGGACGGCGGCGGTGCCGGGCAGCCCTCACCGCATCGCCAGATGCTTCGTCAGCCTGAGCTCCAGCCGGTCCCAGACCCGGCGGATCAGCTCGGTCAGCGCGAGATAGATCAAGGCTGCATAGAGGTAGATCGACAGGTCGAAGGAGCGCGCGAAGGCGAGCCGCGTCGCGCCCATCAGGTCGAACAGCGTCACCAGCGAGGCGATCGCGCTCGCCTTGATCATTACGATCAGCTCGTTGCCGAGCGGGCGCAGCGCCAGGATCATCGCCTGCGGCAGGATGACGTGACGCAGGCTCGACCAGCGGTGCAGGCCGAGCGCCAGGGCGCCCTCGAACTGCCCGCGCGGGATTGACTGGATCGCGCCGCGCAGGATCTCGGCCTGGTAGGCGGCGGTGTTGATCGTGAAGGTGAAGACGGCGCAGTAGAATGGCTCGCGGAAGAACCACCAGAGCCCGACATCCTGCCAGAACAGGCGAAACTGGCCGAAGCCGTAATAGACTAGGAAGAGCTGGCAGAGCAGCGGCGTGCCGCGGAAGAAGGTGGTGTAGCCGTTGATCGCGACCTGCGCCCAGCGCGGGCCGTACAGCCGGGCGACCGCCAGCCCGATGGCCAATGCGAAGCCAACGGCGACGGAAATCACCACGAGCTGCAGGGTGATCCAGAGGCCGCTGAACATGCGGCAGCCATAGTTCTGGAAGACCTCGGAGCCGACGAGATAGCCGGGATATTCGCACCAGTTCATCGCGTCGTCCCGCCGAAGGCGGCGTAGCCGCGATTGGTGCGCTTCTCCATCCTGCCGATGCCCCAGGCGGAAATCAGCGAGAAGCCGAAATAGATCAGCATCGCCGCGCCGAAGAACAGGAAGGGCTCCTTGGTCACGACATTGGCCCGTGTCGTGATGAACATGATGTCGGGCAGCGTGATCACCGAGACCAGCGAGGTCTCCTTCAGCAGCACCATCCAGTTATTGCCGAGGCCGGGCAGGGCGACGCGGATGAGCTGCGGGAAAACGACGAGCCGGAAGGCCTGCGGCTTGGAGAGGCCGAGCGCGGCGGCGGCCTCGCGCTGGCCCTTCTGGATCGAGTTCAGCGCGCCGACCCAGACCTCGCTGGAAAAGGCGGCGAGCACCATGCCGAGCGCCACCATGCCGGCGACGAAGGGCGGGATCGAGAAGCCCGACCAGATCTTCTGCACCAGGATCTGGATGCCGAAATAGATGATGTAGAGCGTCAGCAGCTCGGGCACGCCGCGGAATACCGTGGTGTAGACCGTCGCGAAGGCGCGCAGGATGATGCTCTCGGAGCGCTTGCAGAGCGCGACGATCAGGCCGAGCGCCAATCCGAAGGGCAGGGTGGCGAGGGCGATCGAGATGGTGATGGCGGCGCCCTGGAGCAGGGCCCATCCCCAGCCGCCGGGGCCGAAGCCGAGCAGCGCGAATTTGTCGAGCATGGGAGAGCCGGCGCGCGAGGAACTGGATCCCGCCGGCCTTTTGCGGCCGGCGGGCAGGCGTCAGCCAAGGGTCAGTCGAACTTGAACCACTTGTCTTCGATCTTCTTCTGCGAGCCGTCGGCGATGGTCTCGGCGATCGCCTTGTCGAACATCGCCTTGAGGGCGGTGTCGGCCTTGCGCACCGCGCCGGCGACGCCGGCGCCGTGGATCGCGTCATCGCGCTTCACTTCAGCGATCTTCTTGCAGCAATCCTTGCCCTGGCCCTTGAGGAAATCGGCCAGCGCCAGCGCGTCGGCGACGATGTAGTCGAGGCGGCCGTTCAGCAGATCGAGATTGGCCTCTTCCTGGGTGGGATAGAGCCGCGCGGTCGAGTCCTTGTAGAACTTCTCGAGGAAGTTCGCGTGGATCGTCGAGCCCTGCGCGCCGATCGCCTTGCCCTTCAGGGCGGCGGGGGAGATGTCGGTCGAGGTCGTGGCCTTCGGGCCGACCATCCAGATCGGGGTCTTGCTGTAGGGCGAGGTGAAGTCGACCTGCTTCTTGCGCTCTTCGGTGGCGTTCATGCCGGCGATGATGATGTCGTACTTGTTGGCCTGCAGCGCCGGAATGATGCCGTCCCAGTCCTGCACGACCCAGGTGCACTTCACCTTCATCTTCTCGCAGAGCAGGTTGCCGTAATCGATCTCGAAGCCCTCGAGCTCCTTCTTGGCATTGAGGTTGTTGTAGGGCGGATAGGCGCCTTCCGTGCCGATCCTGACCTCTTTCCATTCCTTGGCCTGCGCCAGGGCACCGGTGGCGCCGATGGCAGTGAGTGCCGCAGCGGCGATGAAGCGAACGAAACCTTTCATGGTGCCTCCCCTTGAGGTTTGCCGGCTCGGGCGTTTCGAGTTCCCGTTTCGGCTTGTGCGCGCAGATTGTGCGATCACAGGCCTCGCCCGCAAGGGGCGCCATGCAGCTTTTCTGAGCGATCCGGTGCAAGAAAAATGCACCGCAAAGCTTTGCCATAACTTGGTTATTTGAGAATTTTCTTGGCCCGAGCCCCCGTCCGATTTTGCGACGAAAGCGCAATTCGCCAGCGGCTCACGGCTCTTTGGCGGAGCAAACTGGTTGCTGTGGCGCTTCGGTCGCGCCTCCCCGCGCATCAGAAGCCCCGATGCGGCGTGCCGGAAGGGGGCAAATTTGGGACACATCCCCTTGCGCCGGCGGCCGTCGCAACCGATTCCATCACGAGGCGAGAATGCTCGCCGGGGCTTCTCTCATGTCTGCCGTAGAACTTCGCATTGTGAGGAACGAATGACGGGATCGACCCAGCGGGTTTCCGCCTTGCGCTGGTTCGACCAGCCTCGGAACTCCGAGAGGCCTTCCTTGAGACGCCATTCGAAGCTGACCGAGCACGTTGATCTTCCGTCCGTGCTGACGCGAACGATCCAGGAATGCGTTGGATAGGCTACGATCCGGATCAGCGTGCGATCGTCGATGACCCGCCAGACGGCAGGGAAACGGGCCACCGCATATTCGTCGCCGAAGGCCAGTGTCTTCGTCCGGTTCGGGCTCCACCTCTTGTTCAATGGCGAGGCGTCGTTGGTGACGCGCTCCTCGACGCCGCGGCCGCCGATGAGGGCGAAATTGACTTCGAAGTAAGTCCGGAAGGTTCGCTGCAGGGGCGAGACCTCCTTGCCGGACCAGTGCAGGGTGACCCTGAAGCGCGGTTCACTCGCAAGTGCCATATCCGGCACCGGGGCGCAGAGCATCCAGATGGCCGCCAGCAGCGCTGCGACTGACCTGCTCAGACGAGGCATGGCCCGCGTCCCGCGACTTCGCTTCCCGGAGCGCCGGGCCGGAATGGTTTCCGCGCGCAATCGAGGCCCTTGGCGACGGTCTCCATCCGGCAGTGAACGCCGCCGCCGCGTCGGCCGTCAAGCAGCACCCGCGCTTGCAGCCGGGACCTGTCGCCTTGGCGACGTCCCGGCTGCGGTGGGCGATCTCCCGCCTGTCGATGTCGCTCAGAACAGGCCGGCGCCGTTCTCGGCGAGCCAGGTGTCGTGCAGCCATTTTTCCGTCTTGCGGTGGCCGGGGAACGTGACCCAGACGATATCGCGCTCGAACACCATGACCTTTCGATCGCCTCCGACGATGACCCACATCCAGCGCCCGTCGGCCCTGTTACGCATCTTCACCTTCATCCCGGTGAGCGTGAGGTTCGCGGTCTTCCCGCCGCGCGAGACGCGGAGCGGTTCGTCATGCGGCTCGATCCAGCTGACCTCGAGCACCGGCAGCAGATCCGGCGCTGCCAGCTTCAGGAAGTCCATGGCGATGGCTCGCGTCTCATCGCGCGAAGGCAGTCGGCCGCCGACCAGGTCGAGGTCCATGCGGGCAAAACCCTTCAGGCGGCCGTCCGCGGCGATCACCGTGCTGAAATGCTCGCCGCCGAGGGCGGCGTTGCGGCCATCGGTTCGCTGATGGCGGACCAGCTCGGCCGGTTCGTCGTCGACCGCGACCCGGCGCCGCGCCGCCTCGGCATAGCCGGCCGGTATGAAGGCACCGACTGTCGTCGCGACGGGCTGGGCGGCAAGCGTTGTCATTGTCACGGGAGTTCCTGTCTTCGGGGGCGTCAGGGCATGCGCGCCGCCGGCCGCGGCGGCTGACTGGCTGGCAAGAAGCGCGAGCGCGCCGACCAACGGGATTGCGAGGCGGGCGGCGATCATGAGCGCGCCTCATTCCCGCAAGCGGCGACGCGGCGCGCCAGGGGCATCACCAGATAGACCATGCCGAGCACCATCGGTGGCACGGCGAGGGCGGTGACGGACCAGACCGGCCATCCGCCGGTCACAGGCGTCAGGGCCAGCAGCAGGGCGTTGATCAGCAGATAGGCGCCGAGCATTAGCGTTCCCAGGAATCGGAGACGGGCGAGAGAGGGGGTGGGTGTTGGTCCGGTCATCGTTCTCTCCATAACGAAACGTATCGTTTCGTTAGGATTGATAGATACGATCCGTTTCGATATCAAGCAGCCTGCTGCAAGATTGTGCTTGCACCGGAGAGGCCTGCAGGGGCGAACCGACAGGGGCGCCACAGGGTTGGGAACGGGAGAGGGCAGAGCATGACGACCGCGAAAGCCGAGCAGCCGGCCCGCCGCGCTTCGATCGGGGCGCGGCGCAACCCGGCCTCGCAGGCGGCGATCCTCGCAGCGGCTCGTGCCGTGCTGGCCGAAGAGGGGTATGCCGGCTTCTCGATCGACGCCGTCTCGCGCCGCGCCGGGGCGGGCAAGCCGACGATCTACCGCTGGTGGAAGAACAAGGCCGAGCTGCTGATCGAGGTCTACGCCGCCGAGAAGGCGCGGGTGAAAGCCACGAAGACCGGCAACCTGGCCGAGGATCTGGCCCTCTATACCGCGGCGCTCTGGGATTTCTGGCGCGACACGCCGTCAGGTCGGACGTTTCGCGCGCTGATCGCGGAGGCCCAGAACGATGCCGCGGCGCTCGACGGCTTGCGGGACAAATTCCTGCCGGAGCGCCTGCTCGACGTGCGGACCCTGTTCGCGGCCGCGGTGTCGCGCGGCGAGATTGCGGCCGACGAGGTCGAGACGCGGCTCGCACTCTATGTCGGCTTCAACTGGTACTACGTGCTGACCGACAGTCTGGACGAAGGGCGCGCGGCGATTCCGGCAGCGATGCGCCTCGTCGCGGCGCAGCTCAGGAGCTGACGCGGCCTCGGCTTACTCTGCCGGCGCGGGCATGGCCTGCTCGCTCGTCCTTGCATCCCAGAGCGTCACCAGGAAGATGGCGAAGCCGGACAGCGCCAGACCTGCGCCGACCCAGCCCGTCGACGTCCAGCCATGGCCGGCCGCGATCGCCATCCCGCCGAGCCAGGGGCCAAGTGCGTTTGCGGTGTTGAAAGCGCTGTGGTTCAGCGCCGCTGCCAGCGTCTGCGCCTCTCCGGCGACGTCCATCAGCCGGGTCTGCAAGGCGGCGCCGAGCCCGCCGCCGCAGCCGATCATGAAGATCACCACCGACACGGCCCAGATGCTTCCCGCCGCCAGCGGGAACAAGGCCAGCGAGGCTGCGCTCCAGAGCAGGATCGCGCCGATCGCCGGCATCAGCGCCCGGTCTGCCGCCCAGGCGGCGACGAGCGTGCCCGCCGTCAGGCCGAGGCCGAAGATCGCCAGGACCACTGGCACAGTCGCGGGCGAGGCCCCGGTCACCTCTATCAAGGTCGAGGCGACATAGGTGTAGACGGCGAACAGGCCGCCGAAGCCGACGGCGCCGATCGCCAGTGTCAGCCAGACCTGCCGGCTGCGTAGCGCACCGAGCTCGCGCAGCGGACTCGCGCCGGGCTGCGGCGCATCCTTGGGCGCGAAGGCGGCGACCATGATGGCGGTCGCGAGCGCCAGCACGGCGACCGTGCCGAAGCCCCAGCGCCAGCCGAGCGTCTGGCCGAGGAGATTGGCGAACGGCACGCCGAGAATTGTCGCGACCGTCAGGCCCAGCATGACACGTGCGACCGACTGCGCCCGCTGGTTCGCCGGCACCAGCGAGGCCGCGACAAGTGCGGCGACGCCGAAATAGGCGCCATGCGGCAGGCCGCTCAGGAAGCGGAACAGCAGCATCCAGCCATAGGACGGGGCGAGCGCGGAAAGACCGTTGGCGATGGCGAAAGACGCCATCAGCGCGATCAGCAGGGTGCGGCGCGAAAGCTTGGTCGCCAGGACCGCGATGATCGGGGCGCCGACGACCACGCCGGCCGCATAGATGCTGATCACATGTCCCGCCGTCGGCTCGTCGATGCCGAGCCCGGCCGAGAAATAGGGCAGCAGGCTCATCACCGCGAACTCGGCCGTGCCGATGGCAAAGCCACCCAAAGCGAGGGCGAACAGGATCAGGCCGGTGCGCCGTACCGGTTCGGCGAGCGGACGCATGGCGGCGTCGCCCGTGCTGGCGGGGGTCATGTGTTTCGTCCGGAAATGGGATGTTGTTGGTGCGGCACGTCCTGCGTGCTGCGTCGCAACATAGTGCCGTCGCGCTGCCTTCAATGCAAGCGTTTTGCATGGCTGGAACGTTGGCGTGCGATCATCATGCTTGTTGAGCATGGCGATCGCTTTCGCGCGCAGTCAGCGAGCACCTTCTCGTCGGTTGGCTCTGCACGAGGCGTGCTTGCGCTTAGGAGCCGGTGCCGAACGGCGCTGGTCAGCTCGGCAAGATCGCCCGGCGCGCCCGCGACAGCGCGCAACGGGCGAGAGCGCGACGCATCGCGCCCTGGCCAGAGGTCTTCCGCGTCAGGGCCGGCCCTTGCCGGCCGCGCGCGCCTCGGCGATCAGACAGAGCTCGGTGAACAGCACCTGCGCCGCGCATTGCGCCGTATTGCTCGTCGCATCGTATTGCGGTGCGACCTCGACCACGTCGGCGGCGACGATGTTCCTGCCGCGCAGGCCGCGCAGGATGGCGAGCGCCTCGCGCGGCGTCAGCCCTCCGACCTCGGGCGTGCCGGTGCCGGGGGCGAAGGCCGGATCGAGCGAATCGACGTCGAAGGAGACGTAGGTGGGCCCGTCGCCGATCACGTCCAGTGCTTTGGCAATGACCGCATCGAGCCCCATCCGGTCGACCTCGTCGGCATGGATCACGGTCATGCCGGACTCGTAGGAGAACTCCCAGAGATATTCGGCGCCGCCGCGGATGCCGATCTGGATCACCCGCTCCGGGTCGAGCACGCCGTCGAGCACGGCCTGCCGGAAGGGGCCGCCATGGTGGAATTTCGAGCCTTCATAGGGGCCGGAGGTGTCGCAATGGGCGTCGATATGCACCATGCCGACCGGGCGCTTCTCGCCGACCGCCTTGAGGATCGGGTAAGTGATCGAATGGTCGCCGCCGACCGCGAGCGTCGAGACGCCGGCCTTCACGATTGTCTTGAAGGTCGCCTCGATGTCCTCGTGGCAGCTTTCCAGCGAATAGCGCGACCGGAACGGCACGTCGCCGATATCGGCGACCTTCAGCTGGCCGAACGGCGCCACGCCGGTGACATGGTCCATCGGCCCCATGCGCTCGACCGCGCGGACGGCGCGCGGCCCGAGCCGGGTACCTGCCCGGTTGGTGACGCCGAGATCCATCGGCAGGCCGATGATCGCGACGTCGAGCCCGCCGAGATCGGGCTGGGACAGGGCGTCGGGCCGGTAGGGCGCGCTGATGAAGGTCGCGACGTCGGCGAAGGGCCATTTGCGCCGGTCACCCTTGAACTGGTCGGCAGCCACCTTGGCGAAGCGCGGGTCATGGATGTCGGCGCCGCTGCCGCCGGCATAGCGAGCCCTCAGTTTCGCCAGCTTGTCCTGGTCCATTGCCGTGACTCCGTGCCGTTTGCGCTGATCCGCCAAAGGGCGAGGTTGACTGAAATCGCCGAATGGACCATGCGCTTCTGATGCAGCCGTGCCATGCCGAGGGCGCAATTGTCGAGCACCCAGGGTTGGTTGACGGTCCTGCGACGACGGGGGGTGCTGCGCACATTACGTGCAAGTATAGATTCGAAGCTGATGAAGGTGATCGTGGATCAACCCGGCGCTCCAGCTCATTTTTGTTACTGCATCACGCCACGACCGACAGCCTAAATTCGCACGCAGCGGTGCCATCGCCGGCGCTTGCTGTAAAAAAGGTCCTACCGAGGAGATGCCCACAATGAAGCGTCGTCAATTCATCCAGGCCGCCACCGCCGGCGCGGCCGCCTCCGCCATCGCCATGCCCGCGATCGCGCAGTCGTCGCCGGAAGTGAAGTGGCGCCTGACGTCGAGCTTCCCGAAGTCGCTCGACACCATCTATGGCGGCGGCGAGACGCTGTCGAAGATGGTTTCGGAGCTGACCGACGGCAAGTTCCAGATCCAGGTCTTCGCCGCCGGCGAAATCGTCCCCGGCCTGCAGGCGCTCGACGCGGTCACGAACAACACCGTCGAGATGTGCCACACGGTCGCCTATTACTATGTCGGCAAGGACCCGACCTTCGCGATCCCGTCCTCGGTGCCGTTCGGCCTCAACACCCGCATGCAGAACGCCTGGCTCTCGCATGGCGGCGGCGGCGAGCTCTTCAACGAGTTCTTCAAGAAGTACAACGTCCACGCCATCCAGTGCGGCTCGACCGGCGCCCAGATGGGTGGCTGGTTCCGCAAGGAGATCAAGACCGCGGCCGATCTCCAGGGCCTGAAGATGCGCATCGCCGGCATCGCCGGCCAGGTCATGGCCAAGCTCGGCGTCGTGCCGCAGCAGCTCGCCGGCGGCGACATCTACCCGGCGCTCGAGAAGGGCACCATCGACGGCGCCGAGTGGGTCGGCCCCTATGACGACGAGAAGCTCGGCTTCGCCAAGGTCGCCCCGTATTACTACTATCCCGGCTTCTGGGAGGGCGGCCCGGCGGTCCACGCCTTCATCAACACCGAGAAGTGGGCTTCGCTGCCGAAGAACTACCAGGCGGCGCTGAACGCGGCCTGCGCCTACGCCACCAACTCGATGACGGCGAAGTACGACGTCCAGAACCCGGCGGCCCTGAAGCGCCTCGTCGGCGCCGGCGCGCAGCTGCGTCCGTTCTCGCAGGAGATCCTCGAGGCCTGCCTCAAGGCCTCGAACGAGCTCTATGCCGAGATCTCGGCCAAGAACCCGGAGTTCAAGAAGGCGATCGACGCGATGCAGGCCTTCCGCAACGACCAGTATCTCTGGTGGCAGGTGGCCGAGCTGACCTTCGACATCTTCCAGGTCCGTTCGCGCGCGCGCTGAGCGCACTGGCGATCGCCGCGTGCGATCGCGGCATTCGAGAGACTGCGAAAGCCCGGCCCTGTGCCGGGCTTTTTTCATGGTTACGGCCCGGTTCGATCGGTCGTGCCGGGCTGAAAGCTCACGGAGCAAGACCATACTAAAGTCGTACGACATGCGTCAAACGCATGGTAGTCATGCTTTTCTGCTTGCGCTTTTTTGTCGCTGCCGCTTTGCTCGGGGTCTCGCGCGAACCGGAAGCCCGGCGCGCCTGGAACAGCTCTGGGAGGAGCCAGCCATATGAAGCGTCGTCAATTCCTGAAGGTCGCCGGAGCCGGCGCCGCAGCAAGCGCCATCGCCGCCCCGGCCGTCGCGCAGTCCATGCCGGAGGTGAAATGGCGGGTCACCTCGTCCTTCCCCAAATCGCTCGACACGATCTTCGGCGCCTCGGAGGTCCTCTCCAAGGCAGTCTCCGAGGCGACGGACGGCAAGTTCCAGATCCAGGTCTTCGCGGCGGGCGAGATCGTCCCGGCGCTGCAGGCGGCCGATGCCGTCACCAACGGCACGGTCGAGATGTGCCATACGGCGTCCTACTACTATGTCGGTAAGGACCCGACCTTCGCCTTCGGCACCGCGGTGCCGTTCGGCCTGAATTCGCGCCAGCAGAACGCCTGGTTCTACCATGGCGGCGGCATGGACCTGCTCAACGACTTCTACAAGAAGCACAACATCTACGCGATCCCGGGCGGCAATACCGGCTGCCAGATGGGCGGCTGGTTCCGCAAGGAGATCAAGACGGTCGCCGACCTGCAGGGCCTGAAGATGCGCATCGGCGGCTTTGCCGGGCAGGTCGTCTCCAAGCTCGGCGTCGTGCCGCAGCAGATCGGTGGCGGCGACATCTACCCGGCGCTGGAAAAGGGCACGATCGACGCGGCCGAATGGGTAGGGCCGGCCGATGACGAGAAGCTCGGCTTCAACAAGGTCGCGCCCTATTACTATTATCCCGGCTGGTGGGAGGGCGGCGCCGCGCTGCACTTCTTCATCAACACGGCGAAATGGGAGGCCCTGCCCAAGATCTACAAGTCGATCCTCACCACGGCGGCTGGCCTCGCCAATGTCGACATGCAGGCGAAATACGATGCCCGCAATCCGGCGGCGCTGAAGCGGCTGGTCGGCGGCGGCGCGCAGCTGCGACCGTTCTCGCAGGAGATCCTCGAAGCCTGCCTCAAGGCCTCCAAGGAGGTCTATGCCGAGGCGAGCGCCAAGAACCCCGATTTCAAGAAGGTCTACGAGGCGATGTCGGCCTTCCGCGGCGACGAGTATCTCTGGTTCCAGATCGCCGAATACACCTATGACAATTTCCTGATCCGCGCCCGCGCCGCCAATCAGCTCTGAAGCCGGAGGCGACTGCCGGTTCGCCGGCCAACTTGATGCCCCGGCCGCAAGGCCGGGGTTTTTCGTTCCGGTGCCGTGCCGGCGGGAGCGCGCAGCGGCTCCTCTTCCCGGATTGCGCCCGCCCTACACGCTGCCGGCGCGCTCGATCACCAGGACACGCGCCGGGCCGACCGGGTGGGCGACATGGGCGTCGCCGTCCTGGGCATGGAAGATGTCGCCGGGCGCGAGTCGTTCCACGCTTTCGACGCCGCCGGAGCGGGTGTGCATGTCGACCGCGCCGTCGAGGACGACGAAGACCTCCGGCCCGTCATTGACGTGCCACTTGTAAGGCTGGTCGGTCCAGTGCAGCCGGATGGTGGCGTCGTCGATGCGTTCGATGTCGAGCGCCTGCCAGGCGCGGATGCCGCTGAATTCCCGCGGCTTGATCGTCCTCATTCCCGCTTCTCCGTTGTTGGAAGAGGCCCTGAATCTTCACGGGCGGCAGGGCCCGTGCCATAGGCAAGACGCCGGTTGCACCTGCGTTCGGCGGTTTCTGGGGGGAGGTAGCGTGCGAAACGACGGTGAGCGCGATGCCATCGACCGGAAGCTGCTCGCGCTGCTCGAGGTCGACGCCCGCGCCTCCTTCACGGCTCTGGCGCGCGAGGCCGGTCTCTCGCGCACCGCAATCCAGGAGCGCATGGCGAGGCTGGAGCGCGACGGCGTCATCCTGGGCTACACGGTGCGGCTCGCCGACCGGCAAAAGACGCCGATGACGCGCGCAATGCTCTCGCTGCGCATCCGCACAAGGCCCTGCGCGACCGTGCTCGATCGTTTCAGGAACTGGCCGGAGATCCTCGCCTGCTATTCGCTGGCCGGCCCGGTCGACGCAATGCTGGTCGTCGAGACCGAGGATGCCCCGGCGCTGTCCGCGCTTGTCGATAGGTTGAGCGCCGTGCCCGGTGTCGGCGAGATCGAGACGGCGCCGATCCTGGCAGGGGGCGCAAGAGGTGGTCGCGGGCTGTCCTAGCAGGGCCTTGTTTGACGCGCTACACTGGTCGCCTTCGCAATAGGGGCTCTCATGAAGCTGCCAGTCGCCATCCTCCTCGCGACCCTGGGCCTGCCTGCGCTCGCCGCGGCCCAGTCCATCGGCGAACCCATCCCGGGCCGTGGCCCAGCCAAAACCAAGCCCGCCGCGGCGCCGCTGCCGTCGAAACAGGCGACCCGTCCCTGTCCCGAATATGGGCCGGGCTTCGTCCGGATCGAGGGTTCGACCTCCTGCGTCCGGATCGGCGGTGGCGTGCGTGCCGAGTTCGGCAAGAGCTCACGCAACGGCTTTGGCTCGTCGGCCGACGCGATGCTCTATGGCGAGGCGCGCAGTCCGACGCCGGTCGGCGAGATGCGCGCCGTGATCAGCGGCCGTGTCCGGCGCGACAACAATCTCAACGACGGCAGCTGGCAGCGCTGGTGAGCGGCGGCATCTGCCGCCCGGCCGACCCGGCCGTCAGCGAACTCTTCGAATAGGAAAAGCCCCGGATCGCTGCGATCCGGGGCTTCTTCGTTTCTGCCTGTCCAGCCTATTGCAGGTTGAGCGTCGGCGGCGCGTTGAGGTCGAGCCCCGGCAGCCCGCCGCCCGGCCCGCTGCCGCCCAGCCCCGGTATCTGGATTGAGTCGAACTGTTTGTTGATCTGCTGCTGGTCGAGCTGCACGGCGGATGACTTGTAGTGCATGACCATCTGCGGGAAGAGGCAGACGAGCGCGACCATGATGCACTGGATCA
>NZ_JAWDID010000026.1:0-74278 GCF_032464875.1 Allobosea rubneri | reverse complement strand
CCCTTCGGCGCCGGGCGCGGCGACGAAGCATAGGGGGCGGCAGCGGCAGGTGCGGGCGAAGCCGGGGGCGCGGCCGGCGCCGAAGGGGCCGGGGCAGCAGGCGGCGCAGCCGGACGCGGCGCGGCGGTTTCCTCGCGCTGGCGCATGGCGGTGTCGGCCCGGCGCTTGCGCTCCTCCTCCTGGCGCTTGCGCTCCTCTTCCTCGCGCTGGCGCGCCAGGGCGGCCTCGCGCTCGGCACGCTCGCGCTCCTCGCGGGCGGCGCGCTGGCGCGCCTCTTCCTCGGCGCGGGCGCGGGCTTCGGCCTCGCTGGCGCGGGCATCGGTCAGGGCGCGCAGACGCGCATCCTTCTCGTCGTCCGAAAGCGTGCGCAGGAGCATGCCGCCGGCCGGCCGAGCAGGGGCCGGCTGCGGGCGCGGCGGGACAGGAGCCGACGGCGGCTGCGGAGCGCGCGTGACCGGCGCCGGAGCGGCGGGCTCATGGCCGCCGACGCGGCGCTTGACCTCGACGACGACCTGCTTCGAACGCCCATGCGAGAAGCTCTGCCGAACCGTGCTCTGTTCGACAGGCCGCTTCAGCGACAACGTCTTGGGAGGCGTCACGCTCAAGGTCTTGTCGCCCGGGTTCTTGGTGTCAGTCATTCCGCTTTCGGTCCTGCCGGTTCGGTCTTCGTTTGATCTGCAGCGTCGGATTCCGCCGGGTCGATAGACGGCGCCCCGCCAGCATCGTCCGTCCGAAAGCGGACGAGCCGACGCCAGCGCGAGAGGAAGCCCTCGGTCGCCGGTCCCGGAACAAGGGCTGCATGTATCACATGCTCACGCCCTAACGCCAGTTCCAGTTCGGCCGCCGCGAAAATCGCGACAACCGGGATATTGCGCGGCTTCAGCCCGGCCTCGGCGCGGGCCGTGGCGGCCCGGTGCAGGGCCTGCCCGATCTTGCGCTTGCCGTCCTCCGCGCCGTCGCTCGCGGCGATGATCGCCGCGGCCTGGCCCGAGCCGGCGAGCGTCTCGACCTTGCCAAAGCCGGTCGAGACGAGGCCGGCCTTGTTGGCCATGGCGAGTGCCTGGATCGCGTCGCGCACCATCAGCGCGTCGATCTCCTCGGCCAGCGTCGCCGAAACCACGACCTTCTGCTTCAGCGAGCGCTCGAACGCCTTGCGCTTGACCGCCAGGCCGACCGCAGCGGCGCTGAGGCCGACCCAGACGCCACGTCCCGGCAACTTACGCCGAAGATCGGGCACCAATATGTCGCCCGGCCCGACGACGAAGCGGATCAGGTCCTCGGGCGCACGGGCCTGGCGCGTCACCACGCAGGTCCGCTCCTGGGCCTTGTCCGCCCGGCCCTCGCGTCCGGCCCGCGGCGCCATGGCGCGGTCTGCGGCCTTCGTGCTCAGGCTCTCGTCCTCAGGCCTGCGCCTCTTCCTCGGCGTCGGTCTCGGGAGCCGGCTCCGGCGCCTCGACCCAGCCGGCCTTGATGCGCGCGGCCATCACCATCGCCTCGGCGTCCTGACGCGACAGGTCGAAGCCGTCGAGATAGCCGGAATGGCGGGGGGTCTCGCCATCCTTGCGCTCGGTCCAGCCGACGAGATCGTCGGTGGCGCAGCCGGCGAGGTCCTCGACGCTCTTCACGTCGTTCTCGCCGAGCGCGACCATCATCGCGGTGGTAACGCCCTCGACCTCTCGCAACTCGTCCTCGACGCCGAGCGCGCGACGCTTCTCGTCGAACTCGGCCTCGACCGCGGCGAGATAGTCCTGGGCGCGCGTCTGGATCTCGGCCGCAGTGTCCTCGTCGAAGCCCTCGATCGAGGAGAGCTCGGACGGCTCGACATAGGCAACTTCCTCGACCGAGCGGAAGCCTTCCGAGGCGAGGAGCTGGCCGACCGTTTCGTCGACATTGAGCGCGTTCATGAAGATCTCCGTGCGCTGCACGAATTCCTTCTGGCGACGCTCGGATTCCTCGGCCTCGGTCAGGATGTCGATGTCCCAGCCGGTGAGCTGCGAGGCGAGGCGAACGTTCTGGCCACGGCGGCCGATGGCGAGCGAGAGCTGCTCGTCCGGCACCACGACCTCGATCTTGTCGGCTTCCTCGTCGAGCACGACCTTGGCGACTTCCGCCGGCTGCAGCGCGTTGACGACGAAGGTCGCGACGTCCGGCGACCACGGGATGATGTCGATCTTCTCGCCCTGGAGCTCGCCGACCACGGCCTGCACGCGCGAGCCGCGCATGCCGACGCAGGCGCCGACCGGGTCGATCGAGGAATCGCGCGAGATCACGGCGATCTTGGCGCGCGAACCCGGGTCGCGGGCAACGGCTTTGACTTCGACAATCCCGTCATAGATTTCCGGCACTTCCTGGCCGAAGAGCTTGGCCATGAACTGCGGGTGGGTACGCGAAAGGAAGATCTGCGGGCCGCGCGGCTCGCGGCGCACGTCGTAGACATAGGCGCGGGCGCGATCGCCGACCTTGAAGGTCTCGCGCGGGATCATCTCGTCGCGGCGGATGATCGCCTCGCCGCGGCCGAGATCGACGAAGACGTTGCCGTATTCGACGCGCTTCACCGCGCCGTTGACGATCTCGCCGATGCGGTCCTTGTACTCGTCATACTGACGGTCGCGCTCGGCCTCGCGCACCTTCTGCACGATGACCTGCTTGGCCGACTGGGCGGCGATGCGGCCGAAATCGAAGGGCGGCAGCGGGTCGGCGATGACGTCGCCGACCTGGGCGGCCGGGTTGTGGCGCTTGGCCTCGTCGACGGTGATCTCGGTGGCGCCGTTCTCGACGAGGTCGACGACCTGGAGATGGCGCGCCAGGCGCAACTCGCCGGACTTGGTGTTGATCTCGGCATGGACGTCGGTCTCGGCGCCGTAGCGCGAGCGCGCCGCCTTGGCGATGGCGTCCTGCATCGCGTCGATCACGATCTGGCGGTCGATCGACTTCTCGCGAGCGACGGCGTCCGCGATCTGCAGCAGTTCGAGCCTGTTGGCGCTGACAGCCATTGCACTCACTCCTCTTCTTCTCGGTTCTGCTCGGGAGACGGCTTGCCACCCTTGGCGCCCTTGGCCGGCTTGCGGGCCTTCGGGTCGCGCGGTCCCAGCGATTTGCCGCGCCCGGGCGCCGGCATCGCGATCTCATCGGCCGGCGGCATTTCCGGCGGCAGGCCGGACTTTCCGCGGCGGAGCGACTCTGTGACGAGGGCGTCGGTCAAAACCAGCCGCGCCTCGGCGATCAGCCGCATCGGGATCGCGACATCGCGCTCTTCCTCGGACTTCGCGTCGTCACGGGTCAGCAGGGCGTCGCCGCCGCTGACGCCGCGCAGGATGCCGCGGAAGCGCTTGCGGCCAGCAACCGGCTCGCCGGTATCGATCTTGGCGAGATGGCCGGCCCAGCGCTCGAAATCGCCGGGGCGGACCAGCGGCCGGTCGATGCCCGGCGAGGACACCTCGAGATGATACGCCGCCTGGATCGGGTCGTCGACATCGAGCGCCGGCGAGACCGCCTGGCTGACGGCCTCGCAGCCCTCGACGGTCATCGTGCCGTCCGGACGCTCGGCCATGATCTGCAAGGTGCAGCCGTTCTGGGCGGTGATGCGGACGCGGACGAGGCGATAGCCGATATCGGCGATCGCCGGCTCGACGATCGTCGCGACGCGCGCGGCGACACCCGTCTCGACGACGATCCGCTGTTCCTGATCCTGCATGCCCTGCTCGCCCATTGCCCGGCTCGCCATCATCTCGCCTGCGGCGCCGATGGCGACCGCTACGCCTGGACGGCTTCGGCCAACAAAAAAGAGCGGGCCGGTGGGCCCGCTCTTGATCGCCGGCTTACACCGAAACCAGAGCTGTTGGCGCCCTATCTAGTCCTGTTCGGGCGATCTTGCAAGTTGCGAGGCGGTCGATGGCCGTTTCTCGGTTTCCGCTAACCGGCTGGTCATTCTTGCCTGCTAGCCTCTCGCCCGTTCTGGTGAAGAGGTTGCGTTGATGAGTCCCGTCGGAGCGCTGCTGCGCGACCTCGAAACCACGATGGCACGCGGCTCGAGCGAGGAGCGTGCCACGATCCTGGCGAGGCTGACCGACCTCTTCCTGAGCACGGCCACCGGCATGGCCGAGGACCAGATCAGCGTCTTCGACGTCGTCATCGGCCGCCTCGCCCGGGCGATCGAGCTGCGCGCCCGCATCGAATTGTCGGAGCGGCTCTCGGAGGTGCCGAACGCGCCGAGCGGCGTCGTGCGCCAGCTCGCGCTCGACGAGATCGCGGTGGCGCGGCCGGTCCTCGTCGCCTCGCCGCGCCTCAGCGACAACGACCTCGTCGCGATCTCGGCCGCCAAGGGCCGCGACCACATGCTCGCCATCACCGAGCGCCCGGAACTGGGAGAGCCGGTCACCGATTTCCTGATCCTGCGCGGCGGCCGCGTCGTCACCCATGCGGTCGCGGCGAACCCCAGCGCCCGCTTCTCGCGCCATGGCATGGGCGTTCTCGTGATGCGGGCGGCCCAGGACGACGCCCTGCAGGCGACGCTGGGCACGCGGGACGACCTGCCGGCCGACCTCGCCGAGCAGTTGCTGGCCGCTGCCAAGAACTCGGCGCGGCGCCGCCTCGAGGCCTCGCTCGAGCCGGCCATGGCGGGCGCTGTCGCCGGAGCGATCGAGCGCAGTGCCGAGACCGTGTCGACAGAGGCCGAGATCAACGGCGATCTCGGCAAGTTCGGCGTGGCGCTTGCCGATATCAAGGGCCTGAACGAGGCCGGAAAACTCGACGAGACCGTCGTCGCGCAATACGCGACCTCAGGCGCGGGCGAGCACGCGATCTGCGGCGTCGCGGTGCTCGCCGGACTCTCGCTGCCCGCGACCGAGCACATCGTGTTCGGGCCGGATCGCGAGGCCGTCCTCCTGGTCGCGCGAGGCATGGGCTGGTCCTGGGAGACCGCCAAGGCGCTGATCGGCCTGCGCAAGGGCGACGGCAAGTCGGCGCCAGTGCTGGAGCGGGCGAGGCTCAGCTTCCGCAACCTGACCCCGACCACCGCCCAACGCGTTCTCGGCTTCCTCAGGATGCGCGACGGAACGCCGTGAGATAGCTGGGAACGCGCCCCTCCCTCACCGCCTTGGCCTCGTAGCGGGTGCGGATCCAGCCCGGATAGGGCTGGCGCCAGTCGTCGGCATTCTCGTCGGCCCAGTCGAAATCGGGCGAGGCCATAAGCCGCGCCAGCGTCCAGCCGACATAGTCGTCGATATCGCTGGCGAAGCGGAAGCGTCCGCCCGGCCGCAGCGCTCGCGCCAGCAGGGCCAGCGTCCGCTCGGAGACGAAGCGCCGCTTGCGCTGGCGCCGCTTCGGCCACGGGTCGGGGTACAGCAGGTCGGTGGCATCGAGGCTGCCCGCGGGCAGGCGCGGCAGCATCAGGGCGGCGTCGCCATCCCAGAGCCGGATATTGCGCAGGCCCTCGCGCTCAATCACCGCGAGGAACTTCGCCATGCCGTTGATGAAGGGCTCGCAGCCGATGAAGCCGATCTGCGGGCTCTCGCGCATCCGGTGCAGCAGATGCTCGCCGCCGCCGAAGCCGATCTCGAGGCGCACGGCCTCGACGGGAACCGGAAACAGGGCGGTGAGATCGCCGATCTCGCCCTCCGGCAGACGCAGCCGCGGCAACACTTCCGCGATCCGGCCGGCCTGACCTTCGCGCAGGCCCTTGCCCTTGCGCCGGCCGAAGAAGGCCCGGTCGGGATCGTGCTGATCTGTCATCGCCATCGCCTCGGTATCGGAGCAGGGTTCACGCGAAGCGCCGGCTGCAGCTGTCGCACCCCGCCCCGTCCGCTCTCCGGTCTAAAGAAAATGGCCGGGGCGCAACGCCCCGGCCATCGTGATCGGGTATCCCGAGGCCGATATCAGGCGACGGCCTTCTTCAGCGTGTCGACCAGATCGGTCTTCTCCCAGGAGAAGCTGCCGTCGCGGCCGGCCTTGCGGCCGAAATGGCCATAGGCGGCCGACTTGGCGTAGATCGGCTTGTTCAGGTTGAGATGGGTGCGGATGCCACGCGGCGTCAGGTCCATGACCTCGCCGAGAACCGCTTCGAGCTTGGCCTCGTCGACCTTGCCGGTCCCGTGCAGGTCGACATAGATCGACAGCGGCTTGGCGACGCCGATGGCGTAGGAGAGCTGGATCGTGCAGCGGTCGGCGAGCTTGGCCGCGACGACGTTCTTGGCGAGATAGCGCGCCGCATAGGCGGCCGAACGGTCGACCTTGGTCGGGTCCTTGCCCGAGAAGGCGCCGCCGCCATGGGGCGCCGCGCCGCCATAGGTGTCGACGATGATCTTGCGGCCGGTCAGGCCGGCGTCGCCGTCAGGGCCGCCGATCACGAACTTGCCGGTCGGGTTGACGTGCCAGACGGTGTCCTTGGAGATCCAGCCATCGGGCAGGGTCTGACGGATATAGGGCTCGACGATCTTGCGGACATCGGCCGAGGACAGCTTGTCGTCGAGATGCTGGGTCGAGAGCACGATCTGGGTGACGCCGACCGGCTTGCCGTTCTCGTACTTGACGGTGACCTGGCTCTTGGCGTCGGGGCCGAGCTTGGCGGCGGCGCCTTCGCCCGAATGGCGGGCCTTGGCCAGGACCTCGAGGATCTTGTGGGCGTAGTAGATCGGCGCCGGCATCAGCTCCGGGGTCTCGCGGCAGGCATAGCCGAACATGATGCCCTGGTCGCCGGCGCCCTCGTCCTTGTTGCCGGAGGCGTCGACGCCCTGGGCGATGTCGGCGGACTGGGCATGCAGCAGCACGTCGATCTTGCACTTCTTCCAGTGGAAGCCGTCCTGCTCGTAGCCGATCGCGCGGATCGCCTTGCGGGCCGCCGACTTGACCTTGCTCTTCATCGCCTTCTCGTCGAGCGAGGTGCGGACCTCGCCGGCGATCACGACGCGGTTGGTGGTCGCCAGCGTCTCGCAGGCGACGCGGACCTGCGCCGCATCCATGCCCGCCTTGGCGGCTTCCTTGAAGAACAGATCGACGACCTCGTCGGAAATCCGGTCGCAAACCTTATCCGGATGGCCTTCGCCGACGGACTCGCTGGTGAAGAGGTAGTTCTGGCGTGACACGGACAGAAATCCTTTATGGCGGGAAGGCGACCGCAGGCATAGGCCGGCAGGCTTGCAAAAACGCGCAGCGTCTTTGCAGCGGAAACGTTCGCCGTCAAGGCCGGAAATTGTTTTGAGAGGTCGATCGTTCGATGAGGCGAACGCTGAAACGCGGGATCAGGCCTTTTCTTCGGCTTCTTCCGCCAATGCCTCGACGAGGTCGACAATGCGGCGGCGAACCCGGCTGCTCTTGATCTTGACGAAGGCCTTGGTCAGCTGGACGCCTTCGCTGGTGGCGAGGAAGTCCGAGACATAGGTCGTCGCGGCCATGTCCGAGAAACCGCCTTCAGGTGTGTCACCGCTCGGCGCACCCTCGAAGAAGAAGGAAACCGGAACCTCGAGCATCTGGGCGATCTGCTGCAGACGGCTGGCGCTGATCCGGTTGGCGCCCTTCTCGTATTTCTGGACCTGCTGAAAGGTCAGTCCAAGCGCCTCGCCGAGCTTTTCCTGGCTGACGCCGGCGAGCATGCGGCGCATGCGCACGCGGGCACCGACATGGCGATCGATCGGGTTGGGGACTTTCTTCAGCATCGGTGCCGTCGGCCTCGCGTTCCGTCATTCCTCGCACCGTCCGGATGGAACGACGCTTAGCTCCCGCAACGATACCTCTTTAGCACGGTTCGATCCGCGGGAAAGTTCCAGATGGGATCACTTCCGACGTGGCCATAGCCCAAGCAAGAGCGATGTTACAATCAGGCATGCAAAAAAAACATCCCCGAACCGCGAATAGAGAGTAGCCGGACCAGCCTTGGGCAGGGTCGCATCGAGCACTCCGGTCTCGCCCAGAGCCAGCGAAGCGCGGATGCGGCCATAGCCGTCGACGACGGCCGAGATCCCGGTATTGGCGACGCGGATCAGGGGCAGGCCTTCCTCGACAGCCCGCAACCGCGCCTGGGCCAGATGCTGATAGGGTCCGCTCGTATGGCCAAACCAGCCATCATTGGTCAGATTCAGGATGTATCCGGGGCGCGGGCCGCTCGGCATCGCCTCGCCCGGAAAGACGACCTCGTAGCAGATCAGCGCAGCCGCGGGCGGCAGGCCACGCACCTGCAGCGGCGTGCGCCGCGTGCCGGCAGCGAAGCCGCCGGGCACGGAAACGAACTCGGACAGGCCGACGGCGCGGATCAGCCGCTCGAGAAAAGGCGGCAGGTATTCGCCGAAGGGCACGAGGTGCACCTTGTCGTAACTGCCGGTGATCACACCTTCGTCATCGACGATCTGGATCGAATTATAGATCGGCGGACGGCTCTCGCCCGGCAGGGTCTCACCGGCGCGCGCCGCCCCGGTGATCAGGGTCGCCCCCGGCGGCAGGAGCGCCGCGATCCGCGCCAGCGCCTGCGGGGTACGCCCTAATAGGAAGGGAAAAGCCGATTCCGGCCAGATCAGATGCGTGACGTCCTGCACGCCGAGCGTGCGCGGACCGGTCGCCCGGTCGCTGAGCGCGAGATAGCGCGCCAGAATCATCTCGCTGTTACTCGGGCTGAACTTGGCGTCCTGCGGGAGATTGGGCTGCATCAGGCGCAGCTTCACGCCATTGACCGCTGCGACAGGCTCGGAAGGTACGCGCCAAGCGCCGAAGGCGACCATGGCGGCGAGCGCGGCGACGGCGAGCCCCAATGGCTGCCAGCGCGCCCGCGCGGTCTCGCCGGTGCCAAGAGTCGCCGGCGCCGCCCCGATCGCCACTGCGAGCAGCGTCAAGCCGTAGAGCCCGATCAGCGAGGAGCTCTGCGCCAACCATTCCGGCCCCGCCAGCATCATGCCGTAGACGTTCCAGGGAAAGCCGGTAAGCACATGGCCGCGCAGCCACTCGCTCAGCGCCAGCATCGCCGCGAGCACGAGAATGCGTCCCGCTCCCGACGGCCAGAGCAACCGGGCCACGCCGAAGCCGAGCGCCGGGAACAGCGCCAGGAAGGCAGGCAACGCGACGACGCCGAGCGGCATCGCCCAGGCGAACTTGTCAGCCTCGACCAGGAAGGCGGCGCCGAGCCACCACAGGCCGGCGAGATGGAAGCCGAAACCCCAACACCAGCCGGCGAGCGCCGCGGCACGGAAGCGGCCGGCGCGGCTGTCCGCGACCGCGCCGTCGATCAGCCAGACGGCAATGGTCATCGGCACGACGACGAGCGGCCAGAGATCCAGCGGCGCCAGGGCCAGCGCGCCGCTCGCGCCCGCCGCCAGCGCGATCAGGCGCTTCGGCCAGCCCCAGGCGAGGATGACGCGATCGGCCAGAGCCGCCAATGCCGTCATGGGGCTTCCGGAGCGGTGGCCTCACCGGCCGCGACCTCGTCGCGGCGATGGATCCGCAGGCGCTTGACGCGGCGGGGGTCGGCGTCGAGCACCTCGAATTCGAGGCCTTCCGGCCCCTTGATCAATTCGCCGCGCGCCGGCACGCGGCCGGCCAGGGTGACGATCAGGCCGCCGAGCGTGTCGACCTCCTCGGCGACCTCGGCGCTCGAAAGATCGATGCCGGTCGCCTCGTTCAGATCCTCCAGCGTCGCCCGCGCATCGGCGATGAAGCGGTTCTCGCCGGCGGGCGCGATGGTCGGCGCCTCGTCATGGTCGTGCTCGTCCTCGATGTCGCCGACGACGATCTCGATCAGGTCCTCGATCGAGACCAGACCGTCGGTGCCGCCATATTCGTCGATCACCAGCGCGATATGGGTCCGCGTCGCCTGCATCCGGACCAGGAGGTCGACGGCCGGCATGGAGGGCGGGACGTAGAGCACCGGCCGCAGGATCGCCGCCTGCGCCAGGGTCACCGAGAGATCGACGGCGCCGAGATCGGGCACCGCCTCGCCCTCGCCGCCCCGACCCGGCTTGGCGCGCGCGGCGAGGAAGTCGAGGAAATCGCGGATGTGGATCATGCCGCGGGGGTCGTCGAGGGTCTCGCCATAGACCGGCAGGCGGGAATGGCCGGCACTGCGGAACAAGGCGAGCAGGCTCGCCAGCGTCGCCTCCAGCGAGACCGCGATGATGTCGGCGCGCGGGATCATGACGTCGTCGACGCGGCGCTCGCGCAGGCTGAGCACATTGGAGAGCATGGCCCGCTCCTGCGGGCTGATATCGGCGATCTCACCGCTCCCCTGCGCCAGGGCTTCGGTGATCTCCTCGCGGACCGAGCCGCCATGGCGCAGGCCGAGGCGGTCGAGGAACTGGCCGAGCCAATGGGTCAGGCCGCGGCCGGCGGATTCGGAGGCGGTGCTAGATCGAGGGTCGTCGCTCATGGCGCGGGTGAAGACTGCTTCTTGCGAGGAGCCGCCGCGGGAGCGGGCTCGGTGGGGTGGGGGTCGGTTCCGGCATAGGGATCGGCGATGCCGAGGCGGGCGAGCGCCGCGGTCTCCATCGCCTCCATGCGCTGCGCTTCGGCCTCGGTCTCGTGATCCTCGCCGAGCAGATGCAGCAGGCCGTGGATGACGAGATGGCTGAGATGATCGCCAAGGTTCTTGCCTTCGGCCTCGGCTTCGCGCGTCAGCGTCTCGAGGGCGAGCACGATGTCGCCGAGCACCGGGCTTGAGGCGACGCGCTCCGGCGGCACGGCCGGGAAGGAGAGCACATTGGTCGGCTTGTCGAAGCCGCGCCAGTCGCGGTTGACGGCGCGGATGCGCTTGTCGTCGGTCAGGAGCAGGCTGAGTTCGGCCCCTTCGAGGGGCCGCAGGCGCGCTTCCGAGAGACCGGCGGCGATCGCCGCCTCGATGCGCGGCCTGAGATCGCCAAGCTCGCGCCAGCGCCGCGACTGCAGGCGCAGTTCGAGCGTCAGCCCACAGGCCGGCAACTCGGATCGCGGCGCGGCGCGCCGCGATCGAGGTCGATCGTTCATCGCGGTCTCTCCCGCGACAGCATGCGCTTCAGGCCGTCGGCATCGCCTTCCACCGGGCCGGCGTCGGCCGGCGGCAGGTTGGCGAGCCGGGCCTCGCGCTCGTCGCGTTCCTTCCTGGCGGCATCCTCATAGGCCATGACGATGCGGCGCACGAGTTCATGGCGGACGACGTCGCCCTCCTCGAAGCGGGCATGGCCGACGCCCTCGACGCCCGAGAGCAGCCTGACCGCCTCGACCAGGCCGGAGCGCTGGCCTGGCGGCAGGTCGATCTGCGAGGGGTCGCCGGTGATGATCATGCGCGAGCCCTCGCCGAGGCGGGTCAGGAACATCTTCATCTGCACGGATGTCGCATTCTGCGCCTCGTCGAGCAGCACGACCGCATTGGTCAGGGTGCGGCCGCGCATGAAGGCGAGCGGCGCGATCTCGATCATCCCCGTCTGCAGGGCCCGCTCGACATGGCGCGCCTCCATGAAATCGTTGAGCGCGTCGTAGATCGGCCTGAGGTATGGGTCGACCTTCTCGCGCATGTCGCCCGGCAGGAAGCCAAGGCGCTCGCCGGCCTCGACCGCCGGCCGCGACAGCACCATGCGCTCGACCACGCCCTGCTCGATCAGCGAGACCGCATGACCAACCGCGAGCCAGGTCTTGCCGGTGCCGGCCGGGCCTTCGGCGAAGACGAGCTCATGACGCTTGAGCTGGCGCAGATAGGCGTCCTGAGCCGCATTGCGGGCCCGCACCGGTCCACGCTTGCGGGTGACGATGGCATCGAAGGCGGACTTGCCGGCATTATCGGCCGGAAAGAGCGAGCGCTGCACATTGCTCTCCTCGATCGCGCCGTCGACCTCGCCGAGATTGACGGCAGCGCCGATCTTGGCGCGGGCATAGAGGGTGCGCAGCACGCGGCTCGCCTGCTCGGCGGTATCCGGCGGCCCCTTGATGGTGATGTGGTTGCCATTGGGGCTGACGACGACACCGAGCCGGCGCTCGAGATGCGCCAGATTCTGGTCGTATTGCCCGAAGACCAGGCTCGCGAGCTGGTTGTCGTCGAATGACAGCACCACTTCCGTGCCGGACAGGCCGGCGCGCGCCGGCACCTCCTCGCGGAGCGCCAGCGGGTCGCGGCGAAGGCCGCGTTCGGGTCTCGGGTTCATCGGATCGGCCTGGGCCAAAGGTGTCTTCTCCTGGAGCGGGGGTCGTGGGCAGGCAGAGGCACGCGACGAAACCCGACTCGACTTCTAGGCATACGCACTCAGGCAGCCAGCTCCCGCGGCACGGCACGGCCGAACAGCGAGTTCGAGCCGGCGCGCTCGATCGTCACCATGACGCGCTCGCCGATGCGATGCGTCGCGGTTTCGATCTGGACCGCCTGGAGATAGGGGGTCTTGCCCGCCAGCTGGCCGGGATGGCGCCCGGCACGCTCGAGCAGCACCTCGACGGTCCGGCCGACCATGGCGTGGTTGAACTCCTGGCGATGGCGCTCGACCAGCGCCTGCAGGCGCTGCAGGCGCTCATCCATCACCGCGGGCTCAACTTGCGTCTCGAGCTCCGCCGCGGGAGTACCCGGACGCGGCGAGTACTTGAACGTATAGGCCGAGGCGAAGCGGACATCCTCGACGAGACGCAGCGTCTCCTCGAAATCGTGATCGCTCTCGCCGGGGAAGCCGACGATGAAATCCGAGGACAGGGCGATGTCGGGCCGGGCCGCACGCACCTTGTCGATCAGCCGCCGGTATTCGTCGCCCGTGTGCTTGCGGTTCATCGCCGCGAGGATTCGGTCGGAGCCGGCCTGCACCGGCAGATGCAGGAAGGGCATCACCTGAGGCAGATCGCGATGGGCGGCGATCAGATCGTCGTCCATGTCGCGCGGATGGCTGGTGGTGTAGCGGATGCGGGCGATTCCCGGCACCTCGGCGAGACGGTGCATCAGCCGCGCCAGCCCCCAGATCCGCCCGTCCTGCCCTTCGCCATGATAGGCGTTGACGTTCTGGCCGAGCAGGGTGACGTCCTGCACGCCGGCCTCGGCCAGACGCTCGACCTCGGCGACCACCTGCGCGACCGGGCGCGAGAATTCGGCGCCGCGCGTATAGGGCACGACGCAGAAGGCGCAGAACTTGTCGCAGCCTTCCTGCACAGTGACGAAGGCCGAGATGCCACGGGCGAGGATCGCCGCGGGCTTGGGCGCCGGCAGATGGCCGAACTTGTCGTCCGGCGGCAGATCCGTGTCGACGACACGGCTGGCGCGCGCCTCGGCCAGCAAGGCAGGCAGGCGGTGATAGGCTTGCGGACCGACGACGAGGTCGACCGCCGGCTGGCGGCGCTGGATCTCGGCACCCTCGGCCTGGGCGACGCAGCCGGCGACCACCAAAGTGGTCTCGCGGCCATCGGCCTTGCGAGCCTGCTTCAGCTCACGCAGCTTGCCGAGCTCGGTATAGACCTTGTGTGCCGCGCGCTCGCGGATATGGCAGGTGTTGAGCAGAATCAGGTCGGCATCGTCGGGAGTCGCGGTTTCCTCAAAGCCCTCGGCGCCCAGGACATCCGCCATGCGCTGCCCGTCATAGACGTTCATCTGGCAGCCATAGGACTTGATGTGGACTTTCTTCATCAACGCGGATCCGACCTCAATCCCGTCTCCTTACCCCAGCCGGCCACAGTTTGGGAATCATACTGCCGCCGGAGGCAGCCACGCAATATCCGGGCCGCCCCCGCCGAACCTCTTGGAGAGTTGCTCAAGCGCGTGACCGGCCGGTGACGGCTTCCTGCCGGGAGCGGCGGATGGCGATCTCGGCGAGCCGCGTCGCTTCCTTGCGCGAGAGTTTGCGGCCCATGCGGATCGGCTCGCCCCAGGCGAGCTCGACATCGACGGCCCCGGACGCAAGGATCGACTTCAGATGCGGCGCGAGCTCGGTATCGCCATGCCAGGCGAGGCCCGAGCGCACCGCCCGCCCGCCGGGCAGGCCGTGATAGCCGAGATAGGTGATGCAGAGCGGATAGACCGTCACCTCGCCATCCGCCTCGCCCTCGCCGCGCACCGCCTCGTGCGCGGCGCCGAGCAGCGAGGACCGCAAGGGCAGGACACGGGTGCCGTCACCGGTCGTACCCTCGGCGAAAAGCACCACCGCCTGCCCGTCCGAGAGCCTCTGGCCCATCTCGGCGGCGACGCCGGCCGTGGCGCCGCGGCGCTTGCGATCGATGAAGACGGTGCGCTGCAAGGTCGAGAGCCAGCCGATCACCGGCCAGGTCGCGACCTCGGCCTTGGCGACGAAGGAGAGCGGCCGCAGCGACCCGACCACCGGTATGTCGAGCCAGGAGACATGGTTGGCGACGATCAGCCCGCCCTCGCCGGGGCCGGGCGGCTTGCCGCGAATCACGGCGCGGACACCAAGGCCACGGCAGACCAGCCGATGGAACAGTCGCGTGAACAGGAAGCCGTGGCTGGGTCCGAGCCGCATCGAGACCAGTTGCGGCGGGATCAGGACGAGCGTGCCGAGACTGATCAGCGCCATGCGCAGCATCGCACCGGGACCCAGGCCGTTCATTCTCTGCGCAAAGCTCCACTCACAGGGTTCCGGCTATAGTCTCCGCCCGTCCGCTCGTCCATTGCCGGCACCGGGGCAGGGCAGCTCAGCCAAGGTCGAGCCGCATCACCAGCGCGGCGGCGCGGCTGCCGTCGGGCTTCGGGTAATAGCCCTCGCGCCGGCCGACCTCGGCGAAGCCGAACTGGCGGTAGAGCCCGACGGCCGCCGCATTGGCGTCCTCGACCTCGAGGAAGAGCCGGGCGACGCCCTGCGCCGCGAGCCTTGCCAGATGGCCCGCCAGCAGCGCCTGGGCGAGGCCGCCGCGGCGGCTGCCCTTTGCCACGACGATGCTGAGGATCTCGGCCTCGTCGGCGGCGATCCGCGACATCACGAAGCCGGAGGGCTCGGCGGCGCTGCCGGAGAAGACGCCATCGGCAAGAACTGAGGGATCGGCCAGGAGCGCCGCGCATTCGCCGGGATCCCAGAGCCGGGCAAAGCCGCCCTGATGATGTAGGGCAGCGACGTGGCGCGCCTGGGCCGTGTCGAGCCGGCCCGTTCGGGCCGGGGCCGCGCGGCGGCGGCGCAGGCGGTCGAGCCAGTCCATGCTCAACGCCGCGGCAGGCGGGCGCGATCCTGCGGCGTCGTCTCCGGCTCCTTGAGATAGAGCGGGCGCGGCGGGGCGCTGTGCGGATCGGCGATCATGCCGAGCCGCGCCACCCAGATCACGTCGGGAGCCTTGGCATCGTCGACGACCACGGCATCGAGCCCGATCGCCCAGGCCTCGTTGGCAACGGCGAGCGCGGCCGAGCCGACGAGCGAGACCGGACCGGCGCCGATGGCGCGGGCCGCATCGCGATGATTGACCTGGCGGATCGAGACCAGCTGCTTGCCTTGCGCATTCAGCGCCTGGAACCAGACCTGGCCATGCTTGGCATCAAGCGCGGCGGCGATCACCCGGCCGCCCTCGCGCCCGACCAGAGGGGCGGCGGTAGCCGCCAGCGTCGAGACGCCGACGGCCGGAATGCCGGCGGCGAAGGCGATGGCGCGAGCCGCGCTGATGCCGACGCGCAAGCCGGTATAGCTGCCGGGGCCGATGGTGACCGCGACCCGGTCGAGCGAGGAGAAGCCACCCTCGACCTTGCCCATCACGCGCTCGATCATCGGCATAAGCGCTTCGGCATGGCCGCGCTCCATCGCCACCTGCTCGATGGCGATGGGCTGCGCCGAGCCGGCCTCGAGCACGCAGGCGGAGCAGGCGCCGAGCGCGGTGTCGATGGCGAGGATGCGCATTAGTTGCCTACCGGGCATGAAACGTGGCCGGTCGTCCCGGGCGACCGAAGGAAGACCCGGGACCTATGCCCTGACATCACCGATGAAGGCTCAGGCATGGATCCCGGCTCTGCGCTGCGCTCCGGCCGGGATGACCGCCGGAGGTTTGGAGGAAACCGAAGCGAAGCGGCCCTCAGACCGCCTCGACCTCGCGAACCTGCGGCAGGAAGTGCCGGAGTAGGTTCTGGATGCCGTGCTTCAGCGTCGCGGTCGAGGAGGGGCAGCCCGAGCAGGAGCCCTTCATGGCGAGATAGACGGTGCCATCCTTGAAGCCGCGGAAGGTGATGTCGCCGCCATCGCCGGCGACGGCGGGGCGGATGCGGGTCTCGAGCAGCTCCTTGATGGTCTCGACGGTCTGCGCGTCCTCGTCGGCGAAGAACTCTTCCTCGCTCTCCTCCGGGCCGGCATCCGCGGCGCCGTCCGCCATCAGCGGCGCGCCCGACATGTAGTGCTCCATGATCGCGCCGAGGATGGCGGGCTTGAGATGCGGCCATTCGCCCTCCGCCTTGGTCACGGTAATGAAGTCGGAGCCGAAGAACACGGCCGAGACGCCCTTGACGCCGAACAGGCGCGAGGCGAGCGGCGAGCGGTCGGCCTGCGCGGGATCACGCAATTCAACCGGCCCTCCGGGCGAGACGCTGCGGCCGGGCAGGAATTTCAGGGTAGCGGGATTCGGCGTGGCTTCAGTCTGGATGAACATCGATCTTACCTCCGGCACCGGCGGGTCAAGGCCGCCGTTCCTGTTCCCGATATAGGCCCATCGCTGGAATCATTCCAGCCGCGCCGGCATGCCGGATCAGGCGAGGGCGTCGATTTCCTCATCGGCGAGATGGCCGGGCACGATGGCGACCGGAATCGGGAAGGTGCCGGCGCTCTTGCCGGCGAGCGCGCTGACCAGCGGGCCCGGCCCGGCGCTGCCCGTGCCGGCGGCGAGCACCAGCAGCGAGATGTCCTCGTCGGCCTCGATCAGCTTGACCATCTCGTCGGCCTTGATACCGGTGCGCACGACCTTCTCGGGCTCGAGCCCGGCGAGCGAGCGCACCGAAGCGGCAGCAGCGGTGATCAGCGCCTCGGCTTCCGCCTCGGCCTCGGCCCGCATCACCTCGCCGACGCCGAGCCAGTTCTCTTCGGCCGGCGGCGTGACCACGCCGAGCAGCACGATGGTCGCGCCGACACGGGCGCAGCGCCGGGCCGCGAAGCGCACCGCCTTGGCGCATTCCGGGCTGTCGTCCACCACCGCGAGGAATTTCGGGCGATGGCCCGTCTCATAGGACCGCCGTCTCTTGACCATTGCCGCCGCCTGTCGCCGCTTCCAGAGCCTGATATCGTGGCAGGCGCCGCAAGGTCAGCGCAAGCCCCGGCCGGGCGCGCCGCCCGAGCCGCATTCTGCCCGGCCAGTCGAGACCGGGCAGAATAGTCGTTTCAAATCAAAGACTAGATCGCCTAGCGGCGCCGGACGAAGCCGACGATATCCTTGACGTCGCGCATGATCGGCGCGGCGATCGCATCGGCGCGGTCGGCACCGTCGCTCAGGATGGCGTCGACATGGCCGGGGTCGGCGAGCAGCCGGCGCATCTCGGCGGCGATCGGCGCGAGCTTGGCCACGGAAAGATCGACCAGGGCAGCCTTGAAGCCCGAGAACTGGCCGCCGCCGAACTGCTCGAGGACCTGCGCCCGACTGGCGCCGGAGAGGCCGGCATAGATGCCGACGAGATTCTCTGCCTCGGGCCGGCCCTCCAGCCCCTTTTCCTCGGAAGGCAGAGCCTCGGGATCGGTCTTCGCCTTGCGGATCTTCTGGGCGATGGTGTCGGCATCGTCGGTCAGGTTGATGCGCGAGAAATCCGAGGCATCGGATTTCGACATCTTCTTGGTGCCGTCGCGCAGGCTCATCACCCGGGTCGCCGGGCCCTGGATCATCGGTTCCGCCAGCGGGAAGAAGCCGAGATCGCCGGTGCCGGTGCCGAGCCTGGCAATCTGCTCGGCGAAGTCGTTGTTGAACTTCTGGGCGATGTCGCGGGTCAGCTCGAGATGCTGCTTCTGGTCCTCGCCGACGGGGACATGCGTCGCCTTGTAGAGCAGGATGTCGGCGGCCATCAGCACGGGATAGTCGTAGAGCCCGACCGAGACGTTCTCGCGGTCCTTGCCGGCCTTCTCCTTGAACTGGGTCATGCGGTTCAGCCAGCCGAGGCGGGCGACCGTGTTGAAGACCCAGGCAAGCTCGGCATGGCCCGAGACCTGGCTCTGGTTGAAGATGATGCTGCGCTTGGGGTCGACGCCGGCGGCGATATAGGCCGCGGCGACCTCGCGGGTGGCGCGGGTCAGCTCGACCGGACCGCCCCAGACGTCCATGGACGGCGTGATCGCGTGCATGTCGACGACGCAATAGATGCAGTCATGCGTTTCCTGCATCGCCACCCAGTTCACGAGGGCGCCGAGATAATTGCCGAGATGGAGCGTCGAGGTCGGCTGCATGCCGGAGAAGACGCGGGGAAGGAAAGCAGCCATCGGGCGCTCCGTCGTCAGGGGCGTTATCGGACCCGAGCCGAGGATTTTCGGCTCAGGAACGCGGCGTTCTGACGGAAGCGCCGCGAAGGCGCAAGAGCAGCGGGCCGAAAGCACCGAGGATCCAGCCCGCGAGGCCATAGACCAGGGCCCCGCCGAGGCAGAGCGCCGCCAGCGCCGCGGCGCGCATCAGCGTGTGCTGGCTAGGGGCGAGCCAGGGCAGCAACTGCGGCAACAGGACAGCGAGCGCCGCCGCCATCAGCGCCGCCGCGAGCAGGATGGCGAGGATGGTGCGAATCGTCTCCCGGTCGGGTCGCCACAGCCCGTCCCGGAGCAGGAAGCCCGCGAGCAGCAGCGCCTGGACGAGGAAGGCGAGGCTGGCGGCGAGCGCGCCGATCATGGCAGCCTCGCGCCAGCCGAGCAGGGCGTAGCCGGCACAGGCGGCGACGAACACAGCGGCAAAGCCCGCAAGCAGGGGCAGGCGCGGCCGGCGGCGCACGAAATAGACCTGCCCGAAGACCTTGGCCGCCAACGCGAAGGGCAGGCCGAAGGCGAAGGCCGAAAGCGCGGCCGCAGTGCGCATGCGATCGGCCGCACCGAACTGGCCGTTCTCGAACAGCACCGAGACGATCGGCTCCGCCAGCAGGAACAGGGCCGTCGCGGCGGGAGCGGCGAGCGCGAGGCCAAGCGCCAAAGCGCGGCCGAGCAGCGCGTCATGCTCGACCTGCGATTGCTCGCCCGCCATCGCCGAGAGCACGACCGTGCCCATCGCCACGCCGAAGAAGGAGAGCGGCAGCTGGAAGACACGATCGGCATAGTAGAGCGCCGCGACCGAGCCGGCCTCCGCCGAGGCGATCTGCGTCGAGACCAGGAGGACGAGCTGCGCGGCGGATGCGGCGAGCAGGGTCGCGCCGCCGGTGCGGACAAGCCGCTTCATTTCCGGCGACCAGCGCAGGCTCGGGCGCAGCACGCCGATCCGACGCAGCGGAGCGAGGATCAAGGCGAGATGGGCGAGCCCGCTCAGGCTGAGGCAGGCGGCGAGGAGTGTGGCGCTCTGCTCGCTCGGCCCACCGCGGAAGAGCTCGACGAGGAGAACCGCGAGCAGGATCGCATTCATCAGCGCCGGCGCCAGCGCCGCGACGGTGAAGCGCCCTTCCGCGTTGAGCAGGGCCGCGAGCAGGGCCGCGAGCGTCGTCAACAGCACGAAGGGCAGCATCAGCCGAGTGTAGAAGGCGGCGAGGGCGAGCGTATCGGGCTCGCCGGCGAAGCCGCCGGCAAGGCCGAGCACCACCCAGGGCGCGAACAGCTCGGCCAGCGCGACGAAGAGAAGCAGCAGCAGGCCAAGATGGCTCGCGGCCTCGCCGGCGAAGCGCCGTGCCGCCGCCTCGCCGTCCTGCGCCTTGACCGAGAGGTAGAGCGGCACGAAGGGCGCGTTCAGCCCGCCCTCGCCGAGCACGCGGCGGACCAGATTGGGCAGGCGCAGCGCCGCGAGGAAGGCATCCGCCACCGGCCCGGTACCGAGCAGGCGGGCGATCAGCACGTCGCGCGCGAAGCCGAGCAGCCGTGACAGGATCGTCGCCGCGCCGACGACGAGCGAATCGCGGGCGAGGCGGGAAGGACTTGGCTCGGGCGGCACGGAAGCGGGCGTCACAACTTAGCCGTTGCCCTTTTGTTCAGTTGCTGATTCACTCCAACTAGACCGGAGGGCGCCATGAAGCCAGAATTCGATCGGGAGAAATTCAAGGCTGTCGTCCACTACCTCTGCCGGCATGCAGGCAACGATTTTGGCAAGATAAAGCTCCACAAGGCGCTATACTTCGCGGATATGCTGCACTTTATCGACAAGGGGCAGCCGTTGACCGGTGTCGATTACGTCAAGCAAAAATTCGGCCCGACCGCCCGACACCTGACCTGGGGACTTGACGAGCTCGCCGGCGATGGCGCGATCCGCATTTCGCAGGAGAACTACTTCGGCTTGCCGAAATACGCGTTTCAGGCGCTACGCGAACCGACGACAAACCGCTTGTCGGACGAAGATCGTGCGCTGCTGGACGAAGTGCTGCGGTTCGTCAGCGACTACAGCGCGACTGCGATTTCAGAGCTGAGCCACAACGAGGCTTGGCACGCCTTCGAAATCGGCGCCGTCATCCCTTACGAAACCGCGTACTGGCTCGTGCCGACCGAAATTACCGATGACGACATGGTCTGGGCCGAAGCGCAGATGCGAGAACACGCGCACGCCGGCTAAGCGAGATGCGGCAGGTTGTCTGGTCGGATCTCGCCGAAAAGGGCCTGGCGCGCTGCATAGCCGCAGACAGGCTCCAAGGCGCTCGCAAGGCGATCGAACTGCGGCTTGTGCATGACGGCTCAATCCCACTCAGGCGCCATCCGGCATTCGCGGATCGCCGAATCTACGTCTTCACCCTGTTCATAGGCGTCGGCGACCTGCGCGGCGTCGTCGAGATCAACGGCGACGCCACGATCTGGCATGTCGGCACCCGGCCGCAGAACTCTCGCGCTACAGAATGAACCGGCTCAGATCGGCATTCCTGGCGAGATCGCCGATGCGCGCCTCGACATAGGCGGCGTCGATGGTCACGCTCTCGCCGCCGCGATCGGTCGCGGTGAACGAGATCTCGTCGAGGATGCGCTCGATCACGGTCTGGAGCCGGCGCGCGCCGATGTTCTCGACCGTGGAATTCACCTCGACCGCGATGCGGGCGATCGCGTCGATCGCGTCCGGCGCGAAGGAGATCTCGACCTGCTCGGTCGCGAGCATCGCCACCGACTGCTTGATCAGGCTGGCCTCGGTCTCGGTCAGGATGCGCTTGAAGTCCTCGACATCGAGCGGCGAAAGCTCGACGCGGATCGGCAGGCGGCCCTGCAGCTCCGGCAGGAGGTCGGAAGGCTTCGAGACGTGGAAGGCGCCGGACGCGATGAACAGGATGTGGTCGCTCTTCACCGGCCCGTGCTTGGTCGCGACCGTCGTGCCTTCGATCAGCGGCAGCAGGTCGCGCTGCACGCCCTCGCGCGACACATCGGCGCCGGAGCGACCCTCGCGGGCGCAGATCTTGTCGATCTCGTCGAGGAAGACGATGCCGTTGTTCTCGACCTCACGGATCGCCTGCTGGACGATGGCGTCCTGGTCGATCAGCTTGTCGCTCTCCTCGGCGAGCAGCGGGCCATAGGCGTCCTTGACCTGGACGCGCCGCGGCTTGCCCTTCTGGCCGAAGGCCTTGCCGAACATGTCGGAGAGGTTGATCGCGCCGATCGAGGCGCCGGGCATGCCGGGCACCTCGAACATCGGCTGGCCGCTGCCCGCCGAGGCGACCTCGATCTCGATCTCCTTGTCGTCGAGCTCGTTGGCGCGCAGCTTGCGGCGGAAGGCGTCGCGCGTCGCCGCGCTCGCCGTCGCCCCGACCAGCGCATCGAGCACGCGCTCCTCCGCGGCGATATGGGCCTTGGCCTGAACGTCCTTGCGGCGGCTGTCGCGCACCAGCCCAATCGCGACCTCGACGAGGTCGCGCACGATCGATTCGACGTCGCGGCCGACATAGCCGACCTCGGTGAACTTGGTCGCCTCGACCTTGAGGAAGGGCGCATTCGCCAACTTGGCGAGGCGCCGCGCGATCTCGGTCTTGCCGCAGCCGGTCGGCCCGATCATCAGGATGTTCTTGGGCGCGACCTCCTCGCGCAACGGCCCTTCGAGCTGCTGTCGGCGCCAGCGATTGCGCAGCGCAATGGCGACGGCGCGCTTGGCGTCGTTCTGGCCGACGATGAAGCGATCGAGCTCGGAGACGATCTCGCGGGGGGAAAAGGTGGTCATTGCGTTTCCGTGTTCGGCATGAACTGCATGATGAGGGCTTTGTCGGCGCCCGAACGGACCGCCGGCATCGGCCGGAAGCCGGCCTTGCGATAGGCCGCGATCGCCCGGGCATTCTCCGGGTCGGGGTCGATGATGATGGTCGTGTGGCCACGATCCTGCAGCGTCTGGCAGAAACGCCGCAACACGGCAGAGCCGTGCCCCTGCCCGAGCCTTTCGCCGTCCGCCAGAGAGAGATCGACGCCGACCGCCTCCGCCGGCAGTTCCATCAGCCAGGGATTGTCGGTGGCCCAGTCCGAGTTCTGGTGCGGCGCCACCTGCCAGACCTGGATGTAGCCGGCAGGCTCGCCACCCAGCTCGAAGATATAGGGCTCGCACGTGTCGTCGCGCCCCTCGACCATGTCGCCGATATAGCCGAGCTCCGTCTGTGGCTCGCCCCACCATTGCCGCCAGTGCGGGCGGGCGAGCCAGTCGGCCAGCATCGAATAGTCCGCCGCCACGACGGGACGGAACGCGATCGACCGCGCCGGCGCGCCGCTCATGCCAGCTCCAGACTCTCGATGACGAGCGAGTGGTTGGTGTAGACGCAGATGTCGCCGGCGATCTTCATCGCCTTGCGCACGATCGTCTCGGCATCGGGCTCGACATCGACCAGCGCGCGGGCCGCGGCCAGCGCGTAGTTGCCGCCGGAGCCGATCGCCATCACCGAGCCGTGCTCGCTCGCCTCGGGCTCGAGCACGTCGCCGGTGCCGGAGATCAGCAGCGAGACCTCCTTGTCGGCGACAAGCAGCATCGCTTCCAGCCGGCGCAGATAACGGTCGGTGCGCCAGTCCTTGGCGAGCTCGACGCAGGCACGCAGCAACTGCGTCGGATATTGCTCGAGCTTGGCCTCGAGCCGCTCGAACAGGGTGAAGGCGTCGGCGGTGGCGCCGGCGAAACCGGCGATCACCGCGCCCTTGGCAAGGCGGCGCACCTTCTTCGCATTACCCTTCATGATCGTCGGGCCGAGCGAGACCTGACCGTCGCCGCCGATCACGACGCGACCGCCCTTGCGCACCATCAGGATGGTGGTGGCGTGCATGCTGGGAATGCTGGAGGTCTCTGACATCGCGATTCAGTCTCGGTCGGAACGGGTGCCGCCAACATGTTCAGGCGAAGCCCCGGTATCAAGGGCAAGGGCAGGAATCGAGGTCGGGGCGGCTATGCCGGCCAGGCCGCGACAAGCTCCGCGTCATCCTGGCCGTAGCCCCCGGGTCCGGCCTTCGGCCGGCCCGAGGATAAACTCCGCGGAGCGCCGGAATCCATTGGAGAACACCGGGCCTTACGATGGATCCCGGGACGGCCCGCGGCCGCCCAGGATGACAAAGGAGGCCGGCATCGAGCGCAGGGCATTGGCCATGGCGCCCCGCGCCTGCTAAAGCGACGCCAAATCCGCGAGAGACAGAGGTCAGCATGCGTTCGGGCGAGGTCAAGCGCCGCACCAACGAAACCGACATCTCGGTGAAGCTCGTGCTCGACGGCACCGGCAAGGCCGAGATTTCGAGCGGCGTCGGCTTCTTCGACCATATGCTCGATTTGTTCGCGCGGCATTCGTTGATCGACACCACGGTCATGGTGAAGGGCGACACCCATATCGACGACCACCACTCGGTCGAGGATGCCGGCATCGCGCTCGGCGAGGCCCTCAAGGCAGCGCTCGGCGACAAGAAGGGCATCCGCCGCTATGCCGACGTCCACCTGCCAATGGACGAGACGCTGACCCGCGTCGCGGTCGACGTCTCCGGCCGGCCCTTCCTGGTCTTCCGCACCGAGTTCAAGGCGCAGAAGATCGGCAGCTTCGACACCGAGCTGGTGCGCGAGTTCTTCCAGGCCTTCGCGATGAATGCCGGCATCACGCTGCATGTCGAGACGCTCTATGGCGACAATGCCCACCATATCGCCGAGAGCTGCTTCAAGGGGCTGGCGCGGGCGCTGCGCCAGGCGCTGGAAGTCGATCCGCGCGAGGGCGGCCGCGTGCCGTCGACCAAGGGTGCGCTGTAAGGGACCGATGCCATGGCGTTCTATCAGGTCCTGATTCCGCCGCCCGGCGCCGGCGGACTGCGCGAGGAAATCGAGCAGGCCCGCGTCCTGCCGGAGAGCTTCACCTGGCCAGCCTTCCTGTTCGGCGGGGTCTGGCTGCTGCTGAAGCGGCTCTGGCTCGTCTTCTTCGTCTATGCGCTGGCCTGGGCCGGCATCGTCTATCTGCAGCAGCAGTTCGGCCTCTCCTTCGCCGCGGTCTCGCTGTCGCATCTGGCGCTCGGCATCTTCCTCGGCCTCGAGGGCCAGAACCTGATCGCGCGCAAGCTGATGCGAAAGGGCTGGCGGCTGGTCGACGTTGTCGAGGCAGCTGACCTTTCGAGCGCCGAGCGCCGCTTTTTCGAGCGCGCATTGCCGGCCGGCGAGCCGCCGCGCCCCGTCGCTCCGACGAGCGCTCCTCCTCGTTTCGCCAGCGGTCCGACGCCGGTGATCGGCCTTTTCCCGGAAGCGAGCGGCCGATGAGCCAGACCGTCACGATCGTCGACTACGGCTCGGGCAATCTGCACTCGGCCGCAAAAGCCTTCGAGCGCGCGGCCGATGAAGCGGGCATCGCCGCCAGCATCCGCGTCACCAGCGATCCCGACGCGGTCCGCGCCGCCGACCGTATCGTGCTGCCAGGCGTCGGCGCCTTCGCCGATTGCCGGGCCGGGCTCGATGCGGTCGCCGGCATGGTCGAAGCGCTCGAGGACACCGTGCGCGGCAAGGGCCGGCCCTTCCTCGGCATCTGCGTCGGCATGCAATTGATGGCGAGCCGCGGGCTGGAATACGTCACCACGCAAGGGCTCGGCTGGATTCCCGGCGATGTCAGCCTGATCCGCCCACAGGATGAGAGCCTGAAGATCCCGCATATGGGCTGGAATACCCTGCACAAGCAGGACGAGCACGCCCTGCTCGACGGGATCGAGACCGGGCCCGCCGGCTGGCACGCCTATTTCGTGCACTCCTATGCGCTCGTCGCCGAACGGGCGCAGGACGTGCTCGCTTTGACCGATTACGGCGGGCCGGTCACCGCCATGGTTGCGCAGGGCAACATGGCGGGCACGCAGTTCCATCCCGAGAAGAGCCAGAGGCTCGGCCTCGCGCTGATCGCCAATTTCCTGAGGTGGAAGCCTTGATCCTTTTCCCCGCCATCGACCTCAAGGAAGGCCGCTGCGTTCGCCTGAAACAGGGGGACATGGAGCAGGCGACGATCTTCAACGACGATCCCGCCGCCCAGGCCGCGACCTTCGAGGACCAGGGCTTCCAGTGGCTGCATGTCGTCGATCTCGACGGCGCCTTCGCCGGCAAGCCGATGAATGCCGGCGCCGTCGAGGCGATCCTGAAGCGCGTCGCCTTCCCGGTCCAACTCGGCGGCGGCATCCGCGACATGAAGACGGTCGAGGGCTGGCTCGAGAAGGGCATCGCCCGCGTCATCATCGGCACGGCGGCGGTGCGCGATCCCGCCTTCGTGCGCGAGGCGGCAAAAGCCTTCCCGGGCAAGGTCGCGGTCGGCATCGATGCCCGTGACGGCTATGTGGCCGTGGAAGGTTGGGCGGAGACCTCGGCGCTGGCCGCCGACGATCTCGGCCGGCGCTTCGAGGATGCCGGCGTCGCCGCGATCATCTACACCGACATCGCCCGCGACGGCATGCTCCAGGGCATCAACTGGGACGGCACGATCGGCCTCGCCCATGCGCTCTCGATCCCGGTGATCGCCTCGGGCGGCCTCGCCTCGATGGCCGATATCGAGCGGCTCTGTGCGCCCGATGCGGCAATCCTCGAAGGCGCCATCACCGGCCGCGCGCTCTATGACGGGCGGATCGACCCCGCCTCCGCGCTGGCGAGGCTCGCCCGCGCCTGAGCCGGTTACGCCGAGCCAAAGCGGCGGGCGCAAGGCCCGCCGTCGCCGCTCAGACCAAATTCACCTTGCCGGTGGCGAGATCGTAGACGCCGCCGACCACGACCAGCTTCTTCTCGGCGAAGCGCTTCGAGAGGATCGGCGTCGCCTTCTTCAGTCTCTCGACGTTGAGCCTGACATTGGCGATGGTCGCCGCCTCCAGCATGTCCTGCGGCTTCTCCTTCTGGGCCGTAAGAACGGCGGGGCGGATCGCCTCGACCAGCGCCGGCAGATGGCCGGGAAGCTTGGTCTTGTTCTTGACCACGTCGATCGTCGCCGAGATCGCGCCGCAACTGGTATGGCCGAGCACTAGGATGAGCTGCGAGCCCAGAACCTGCGCCCCGAATTCGAGGCTCGCCAGCGTATCCTTGTTGACGAAGTTGCCGGCGACGCGGGTGACGAAGAGCTGACCCGGCCCCTGATCGAAGGCGAGTTCCGGCGCGACGCGGGAATCGGCGCAGCTGACGATCGAGGCGAAGGGCGATTGCGAGGCGGCGCGCGCGGCACGGCCGGCCGAGAAGTCACGCTCGCTGAGCTGGCCCGCGACATAGCGGGCATTGCCTTCGACCAGCCGCTTCAGGGCCTCGTCGCCATTGACGGCCGGGCTCTGGGCATGCGCGGGCGAGCTTAGGCCCGCGACGCCCGGCAAGCAGGCGCCAAGCGCCAGGAGCCCGCCCGCCCTGAGAAAGCCACGGCGCGAGCCCGAGACGGACAGGCCATCAGCGCATTGGTCACACATGATCTTCCCCCGAAGCGGCCCGGCGGAGCGCCGGGCCCGATCCTTACGCTGCCCTTACGGCAGGCAACGCAGAGTGCACAAGGGAGCGTTGGGCTCCGGTTAAGGCGCTTCGGCAAATCCGAGCGGAATTGCCGATCCTTTCCTCAGCGGAAATGCTTGTCGAAGATGCGCTGGTACTCGCCCGTCGATTTGGCGATGTGCAGCCACTGGTCGACGAAGGCCTTGAAGACGACGTCGCCGCGCGGCAGCAGATAGGCGATCTCCGAGAAGGTCAGCGGCTTGTCGGTGTTGACCGCGCAAAGCCCCGGCTTGAGCTTCTCCTGGATCGTCGCCTCGCGCGCCTCGGTGATCATGACGTCGGCACGGCCGGCGAGGATCTCGTCGAAGATCGAGACATTGTCGGTGTGCAGCTGGAGCTTGGCCTGCTTGAAGCTGGTCCGGGCGAAGCGCTCATTGGTGCCGCCGGGATTGAAGATCACGGTGGTGCCGGGCTTGTCGATGTCGGCGACGGTCTGGAGCCTGTCCTTGTCGGCGCAGCGCACCAGCGGGACCTTGCCGGTGGCGAGCGTCGGCGCCGAATAGAAGGCGCGCTTCTGGCGCTCGAGCGTGACGCCGATGCCGCCCATGGCGATATCGCATTTGCCGGCGAGGAAATCCGGCATCAGATCCGCCCATTTGGTGCGCACGAAACGCGGCTCGACGCCGAGCGCCTTGGCGAGCGACTGCGCCATCTCGATGTCGACGCCCTCATAGCCCTCGCCGGCCGCGACGGTGAACGGCTTGTAGTCGCCCGCTGTGCAGATGCGCAGCGTGCCGGCGCTCAGGATGGTGTCGAGCTGGCTGGCAGGCGCCTGGGCGCGAGCCGCCCCGGCGCATGCGAGGCCCATGGCGGTCAGGAACGCGGCGCCTCTGACGGCGCCGGCGATGAGTGCGGTGATCTTCACGAACGGCTTCCCCTTTGCGGGCTCGGACGGCCCTTGCGTCAGGAAAGCAGGAGCCCGCGGCCGCTTCAATCGCGGGCGGCCCTGCGGCCGGGAGCATTCCAACCGGGCGGCGCTTGCTCTAGGGTCGCGCGCCATTACCTTCCGCCTTTTCGCCGGCAAGCAGACATGACCCTGAAAACCCGCATCATCCCCTGCCTCGACGTCAAGGACGGCCGCGTCGTCAAGGGCGTGCAGTTCCTCGACCTCGTCGATGCCGGCGATCCGGTCGAGGCGGCCAAGGCCTATGATGCGGCCGGCGCAGACGAACTCTGCTTCCTCGACATAACGGCGAGCAGCGAGGATCGCGGCATCCTGTTCGACGTGGTGACGCGGACCGCCGAGGCCTGCTTCATGCCGCTGACGGTCGGCGGCGGCGTGCGCTCGCTCGAGGACATCAGGCAGTTGCTGCTGGCCGGGGCCGACAAGGTCTCGATCATGACCGAGGCGGTGAAGCGGCGCGAATTCGTGCGCGAGGCCGCGCAGAAATACGGCGCGCAATGCATCGTCGTCGCGATCGACGCCAAGCAGGTCTCACCCGAGCGCTGGGAGATCTTCACCCATGGCGGGCGCAACCCGACCGGGCTCGACGCCGTCGCCTATGCCCGCGAGGTCGCCTCGCTGGGCGCCGGCGAGATCCTCCTGACCTCGATGGATCGCGACGGCGCCAAGACCGGCTTCGACATCGAGCTGACGCGGCGGGTCGCCGATGCGGTCGCCGTGCCGGTGATCGCGTCCGGCGGCGTCGGCACGCTCGACCATCTCGTCGAGGGCGTGCGCGACGGCCATGCCTCGGCCGTGCTCGCCGCCTCGATCTTCCATTTCGGCACCTTCACCATCCCGCAGGCCAAGGCCCACATGGCGGCGGCCGGTCTCGCAATGCGGCTGGACTGACGGCGATGACGAGCTTCACCCTCGCCGACCTAGAACGCATCGTCGCCGAACGCGGCGCCGCCTCGCCGGAGGAATCCTGGACGGCGAAGCTCTTGGCCGCCGGCCCGGAGCGGGCTGCGAAAAAGCTCGGCGAGGAGGCGGTCGAGGCCGTGATCGCAGCCGTGAAGGGGGATCGCGAGGAGCTGATCGCCGAAAGCGCCGACCTGCTCTATCATCTTTTGGTTGTGCTCAAGGCCCGTGATGTTGCATTGCGGGACGTGTTGAGCCAGCTTGAGGCTCGAACGGGGCGTTCCGGCCTGGCAGAAAAGGCCTCGCGCCCGCGTTGAACACGAGGCGAGTCACGCGTTGAACCTCGAAGCCTGGAATGCGGGTCGCTTCACCATGGACCAGCGTCTCGCCCTCTCGTCCAAGGACCCCGAGCTGGTCTCGCCCTATCGCGCCTTCACGCGCGACGAATGGGCCCATCTGCGCGCCGACACGCCGCTGACGCTCGCGGTCGAGGACCTCACCAGGCTGCAATCGATCAACGACCCGATCTCGCTCGACGAGATCGTCGCGATCTACTTGCCGCTGTCGCGCCTGCTCTCGCTCTACGTCGCCGCGACGCAAGGGCTGTTCAAGGCGACCCAGCGCTTCCTGATGGCCGAGGCCGAGGTCAAGGTTCCCTATATCATCGGCGTCGCCGGCTCGGTCGCGGTCGGCAAGTCGACCACGGCGCGCGTGCTGCAGGCCCTGCTCTCGCGCTGGCCGAACACGCCGAAGGTAGAGCTCGTCACCACCGACGGCTTCCTCCTGCCCAATGCCGAGCTGGAACGGCGCGGGCTGATGCAGCGCAAGGGGTTCCCGGAGAGCTATGACGGAGCGGCGCTGCTGCGCTTCGTCTCGGATGTGAAGGCCGGCAAGCGCGCCGTCGCCGCGCCGGTCTATTCGCACCTGGTCTACGACGTCGTGCCCGGCGAGCAGGTCACGGTCGAGCGGCCGGACATCCTGATCCTCGAGGGGCTCAACGTACTGCAGGCGAGCCGCCTGCCGCGGGACGGCTCGATCATCCCCTTCGTCTCGGACTTCTTCGACTTCTCGGTCTATCTCGACGCCGACGAGAACGATCTGCACCGCTGGTACGTCAACCGCTTCATGACGCTGCGCCAGACCGCCTTCCGCGACCCGCGCTCCTTCTTCCGGAAATATGCGGAGATCGGCGAGGAGGAGGCGCTCTCGATCGCCGAGAAGCTCTGGACCGGGATCAACCTGCCGAACCTGCGCGAGAACATCCTGCCGACACGGCAGCGCGCCAGCCTGATCCTGACCAAGGGCGCCAGCCACCGCATCCAGCAGGTCGCGCTGCGACGGCTTTGAGTCCGGAACTACCCGAGTTTCCGATCCCTCATTCTGAGGAGCAAGGCGCAAGCCTTGCGTCTCGAGCGATGCTCCAGCGCGCGCTGGAACATCCTTCGAGACGCCGCTGCACGGCTCCTCAGGATGAGGGCTCAGCTTCCGGCCTGCCTTCGGACCGTTGAATGGAAACCCTCTCCTCCCTGGGCCTCATGGCAGGGGCGGCCTTCGTCGCCGCGACGCTGCTGCCGGCCCAGTCCGAGGCCGTGTTCGTCGGCCTGCTCGTCGCGAAGACCGTCGATCCTCTGCTGCTCTTTGCCGTCGCCAGCATCGCCAACACTGCCGGCTCGGTCGTCAACTGGTGGCTCGGCCGGTTGATCGCCAAAGGCGGGATCGAGCGCCTGCCGTCGCGGCTGCGGCCCGATCCGGCGCGCTTCGTCAAGGCGCAGGGCTGGTTCGCGCGTTTCGGCTGGCCGTCCCTGCTCTTCGCCTGGCTGCCGATCGGCGGCGATCCGCTGACCTTCGTTGCGGGCTCGCTCAACTATCCGCTCGGGCGCTTCGTCCTGCTGGTCTTCATCGGCAAGGCGGCGCGCTACGCCCTGCTCTGGGCCGGCTGGGTCGCAGCCTCCTAGATCGAGGACGTCACCTGGCGCGAAGCGGTGGCCTATCCCTTTGCGAAAGCGTCATAATAGCCGGAAAAACAGCGTCTGCTCGCCGCCCCGGGGCTCGCAGCGATTGCACAGCCCGAGGTCTCGGGCTACCAGCAAACCCCATCCTACTGGAGAGATAGGTCATGAGCATCAAGCGCATCGCCCCCGGCCCCCGCATGTCCAAGGCCGTCGTGCACGGCGACACCGTCTATCTGGCCGGTCAGGTCGCCGACAAGGCGGCGGGCAAGAGCGTCGCCGAGCAGACCAAGGAAATTCTCGGCATCATCGACGGGCTTCTGGCCGAGGCCGGCTCGGACAAGAGCAAGCTGCTGATGGTCAACATCTGGCTCTCCGACATGTCGACCTTCGCCGAGATGAACGCCGTCTGGGACTCCTGGGTCTCGCAGGGCAACACCCCCGGCCGCGCCACCGTCGAGGCCAAGCTCGCCGGCCCGCAGTTCACGGTCGAGATCGCGGTCATCGCCGCCCGCTGAGGCAGACCCACATAGGGCCCGCGCGCATGAACCAGGAAATCACTGCCATCCTGGCGCGGGTCTCGCAGCGCGAGGGCGTGCCCCCCGCGCTGCTGCTGGCCGTTCTCGCCGCCATGGGCGAAGCTTCGGGCAAGCCCGATTTCAGCCGTATCGAACATGATCTCAGACGCAAGGCCGGCGAGTTTCGCGCCCTGCGCACGCGCCTGCTGCAGTCCTCGGCGTCCGATCCGGAACTCGACCGACTGCGCGCCGACGCCGCGCGTTCGCTGACGGACGGCCGCTTCGCGGAGGCCGACCGCTCGCTCGCCCAGGCCGAGCTGCGCAATCTCGACGGCACCGTCGCGCTCGACAAGATGTCGAAGGACAAGCTTCTCGCGGCCGCGGCGGGGCGCGCCGATCGCGGCGCAGTCGCGATGCTGCGCCTCAATGCCCAAGCCTATCACGACGCGGCGCAACGTTTCGCCGAAGCGGCGCTGATCGCGGCTTCGGCCGATCCTGACCAGGCTCGTGTCTATGCCTGGCTCCAGGGCGACGCGCTCGCCCGGATCGGCGCCGATTTCCGCGACAAGGCCGGCTTCGAGGCCTCGATCGCACATTTCCGGGCGATGCTGAGCAAGCTCGACAATTTCGACCAGACCGTGCCCTGGGCCGCGACCCAGCAGCGCCTGGCCCGGGCGATCAACGGGCTGGCGCGTCAGCAGGGCGACCGGCGGCTGACCCGCCAGGCGATCGAAATCTATCGCACCGTCCTCGACGACCTCACCCCGAAGCAGGCACCGGCGCTCTGGGCCGCGATCCAGAGCCGCTTCGGCGAAGCCCTGACCTCGCTCGGCGAGGCCGAGGACGATGCCGCGCTGCTGGAGGAAGGCATCACCGCCTTGCGCGCCTCGCTCTCGGCGATGGAGCGCAGCGCCATGCCGGCGGAGTGGACACGGCTGAACTTCGAACTCGGCCGGGCCTATGTCGCGCTCGGCCTGCGGGCCAGCGGCGCGGCAGCACTCGAATCCGCGATCAACGCCTTCAAGCGCGTGCTCGACGACTGGCAGCAGACCAGCCGGCCGCTCGAATGGGCCGAGGTGCAGGACCGGATCGGCGCCGCCCTTTGTGGCCTTGCCGCCTATTACCGCGAGCCAGTGGTGCTGGAAGAGGCGATCGCCGCCTTCGACGCCGCCCTGCTGGAACGGCGCCGCGAGATCGTGCCCGCGCTCTGGGCCGAGAGCGCCGGCAACCGCGCCGATGCCCGGCTCCGGCTCGCCGAGCAGCTCAGCGAGCGCCAGATGGCCGAAACCGCCACAGCCGAGCTGATGGGGGCGATCGAGACCCTGCGCGGTCTCGGGCTCGCCGCGGAGGCCAAGCGCTTCGAGCCGGCGCTGATCCGCGCCGGAACACTGGTCAGCAAGCTGCGCCAGCCCTGAGCGAGATCAGCCCTTGCGGGCAGCTTCCAGCCGCTCCAGCGCCGAATCGAGCGTGGCATCGTGCTTGGCGAAGCAGAAGCGCACGACATTGCGCACCGCGCCCTCGGCATAGAAGGCGCTGACCGGGATCGCGGCGACGCCGTTGCCGGTCACCAGGCGCTGGCACCAGGCGACGTCGTCGCTCTCGCCGAGCGGCGCGATGTCGACATTGAGGAAATAGGTGCCCTTGCTCGGCAGCACGCTGTAGCCGAGTTCCGTCAGCCCCTTGGCGAAGCGGTCGCGCGAGCGCTGGAAATCGGCACGCATCCCCTCGAAATAGCCGTCCTCCTTGCCGAGGCCGTAGGCGACCGCGGCCTGCAGGTTCGGCGGGGTGGTGAAGGTGATGTACTGGTGCGCCTTGGCGAGCACGCGCATCAGCTCCGGCGCCGCCATGACCATGCCGACCTTCCAGCCGGTCAGCGAGAAGATCTTGCCGGCCGAGGAGATCTTGACCGTGCGTTCGCGCATGCCGGGGCGGTTCATCAGCGGCCGGTGGCGGTGACCGTCGAAAACGACATGCTCCCAGACCTCGTCGCAGATCGCGACCGCGTCATGGCGGACACAGAAGTCGGCGAGCAGGTCAAGATCGGCGTCGCTGAAGATCGTCGCGGTCGGGTTCAGCGGGTTGTTGAACAGCACGACCCTGGTCTTCGGCGAGAAGGCCTGCGCCAGCGCCTCCTCCGAGAGGCCGAAATGCGGCGGCTTCAGCGTCACGAATTTCGGGATGCCACCGGCGCGGCGAACCAGCGGCACATAGGCGTCGTACATCGGCTCGAACAGCACGACCTCGTCGCCCGGCGAGACCAGGGCCATCAACGCGCCGGCGATCGCCTCGGTCGCGCCCGAGGTCACCATCACCTCGGCGTCGGGATCGAGATCGAGCCCCTGCCAGTGCTTGAAATGCGTCGCTGTCGCCTTGCGCAATTCAGGCAGGCCCATCATCGGCGGATACTGGTTCCAGCCGCCCATGACCGCATCGGCAGCCTTGCGCCGGACATCCTCAGGACCGGGATCGTCGGGGAAGCCCTGACCGAGATTGACGGCCCGGTGTTCGTTCGCGAGCCGCGACATCACCTCGAAGACGCTGGTCTGGAGAGCGGAGAAGATCGGATTCATCGCGGCGTCATGCAGTCGTCTGGGAGAGGCTGATCCGGCGCGGCCGAAGCGCCCTGCGCTTCGATGCGACCCGAAATCCGTCCCTCGTCGGAGAAATGGGAGCGTCATGAGCCGAGAACCTCAGTCTCACCTCGATCCGCTCCTGGCGGCAGGCGGCCATAGCACGCGCCGCGGCGGTTCGCACGCGCCGGAAATCGCGTTGAAGACTGAGAAATGAAGAATGTTGACATTCGTCAGCGGTCAGTGTCTTTTCATGGCCAGCCGATTCACGACAGCGGCCTGCGGTTTCTTCGCCCCTTTGGAGCTGCAGGATGCTGACGTGGGTCGGTGAGCTTTTTTAAGGCAGGCCGTCTGCTTGCCGCCCCGACAGCAGCGGCCTATCAGGCGCCATGGCTCCCTTACGCCCCGCTCCCGCGCTGATGGTGCTCGGCACCGGCTCGAATGTCGGCAAGTCGCTGCTGGTCGCGGGGCTGTGCCGGCTCTTCGCCGATCGCGGGCTGAAGGTGCGCCCGTTCAAGCCGCAGAACATGTCGAACAACGCGGCGGCGACGCCGCTCGGCGAGATCGGCCGGGCCCAGGCGCTGCAGGCGCGCGCCGCGCGCATCGCCCCGCATGTCGACATGAACCCGGTGCTGCTCAAGCCGGAGAGCAATACCGGCAGCCAGATCGTGCTGCAGGGCCGCGTCGCCGGGCGCCTCTCCTCCGGCGACTTCTCGCGACGCGGCGATTTCCTGCCCAAGGTGCTGGAGAGCTTCGAGCGGCTCTGCGACGGCGCCGACCTCGTCATCGTCGAGGGCGCCGGCTCGCCGGCCGAGACCAATTTGCGCGCCCGCGACATCGCCAATCTCGGCTTCGCCCGTGCCGCCGGGGTGCCGGCGGTCCTGGTCGGCGATATCGACCGCGGCGGCGTCATCGCCAGCCTGGTCGGCACCCATGCGGTGCTCGACGAGGCCGACCGGGCGATGATCCGCGCCTTCGCGATCAACCGGTTCCGCGGCGATATCGGCCTGTTCCGCGAGGGCATCACGACGATCGAGACGGCGACCGGCTGGCCCTCGCTCGGCATCGTGCCCTGGTTCCCACAGGCCGCGCGGCTGCCGGCCGAGGATGGGCTCGATCTCGAGCGCGATGCCCGCCGCCCGGGCGCGGCGCTCAAAGTCGTGGTGCCGGTGCTGCCCGGCATCTCGAACTTCGACGATCTCGACCCGCTGAAGCAGGAGCCCGAGATCGACCTCGTGCTTGTCGGCCCCGGCCAGCCGCTGCCGGGCGACGCCAGCCTCGTCATCCTGCCGGGATCGAAGACGACGCTGCGCGATCTCGCCCGGCTGCGCAGCGAGGGGTGGGACATCGACATCCTCGCCCATCACCGGCGCGGCGGGCATGTGCTCGGCCTGTGCGGCGGCTACCAGATGCTCGGCCGCGTGGTGCGCGATCCGCTCGGCCTCGAAGGTCCGCCCGGGGAAGCGCCGGGCCTCGGCCTGCTCGACATCGAAACCGAGCTGACGCCCGACAAGACGGTGCGCGAGGTTTCTGCGGTGCATGCGGACAGCGGCGCGACCGGACAGGCCTATGAGATCCATCTCGGCGCCAGCTCCGGGCCGGACACGAACCGCGCACCCTTCGAGGTCGCGGGCCTGCCGGAGGGCGCCCAGAGCCGCGACGGGCGCGTCAGCGGCACCTATCTGCATGGCGTGCTTGCCTCGGACCCGCTCCGTGCCGCCTGGCTTGGCGGCATCGCGGGGCGCGGCCTGCTCGCCGGCCCCGGCTACGAGGCCGGCGTCGAAGCGGCGCTCGACGCGCTGGCCCGGCATCTCGAATGCCATCTCGACATCGCAGCGTTGCTCGCCCTGGCCCGTTCTCGCAGCGGCGTGATTTCGTGACCTTGCGTCAAGAAATTGTCAGGAGCACCTGAATAAAGCGAGCCAAGTCAAATTGTTGACGATTGACGAAAAACGTCATAATGACTGATGGCGTCCTTTCGACACGAGAGCAACCGGAGCGGGAAGCCGCTTGGCATGACCAGTTTAGAGCGCGATACCAGGCAGGACATCGTTGATGTCGCCGAGCGGTTCTTCCGCCAGATCGGCTATCAGAAGACAACCGTCGCAGACATCGCCAAGTCGCTGCGGATGAGCCCCGCCAACGTCTATCGCTTCTTCGACTCCAAGAAGGCGATCAACGAGGCCGTCGCGGAGCGCTCGATGGGCGAGCTCGAGGCGCTGGTGACGGCGATCGCGGCCGAAAAGCGCCCGGCGGCCGAACGGCTGCGCGAGATCCTGACGACAACCTGCCGGCTCAACTCGGCCCGCTATCTCGACAATCAGCGGCTGCACGAAATGGTCGCCTGCGCGATGGAGGAGAGCTGGGACGTCATCCGCGCCCATGTCGAGCGCTATGACGCGATCCTGCGCGGCGTCGTCGCCGACGGCATGGCCAAGGGCGAATTCACCGCCGGCGATGCGCGCACCGCCACCTATTGCGTCCGTGCCGCGATGATCCGCTTCTGCAATCCGCTGCTGCTCACCCAATGCGGCGCTCTGCCCGGCCCCGGCGTCGACGAGATGATCGACTTCGTTCTCGCCGGTCTCGGCTACCGGGCGGCGGCCGGCTGAACCGCCGGCTTATCGACGGGAAAGCGACCCTGCCGCCTGCCTTGCGTTGACAAGGCTTCACGAGAGCGGGATACCCCGCCGCGCATGCTGAAAATCACCAAACAAGGCGCCAAGAAGCTCGCCGTGATCGTCCACGACCTGGCGATGACGGCGCTGGCGATTCTGTTCGTCTTCGCCGTCCGCTTCGAGGGCGCGCAATTCGACGAGCGCATGCGCGACCTGCCGAGCTTCCTGCCGTTCTTCGTGGCCTATGCCGGCGTCGTCTACTGGTTCTTCCAGCTCTACCGCTCGAAATGGCGCTTCGCCTCGCTGCCGGACCTGTCGAACATCGTGAGGGCGGTCAGCATCCTGGCGCTGACCCTTCTGGTCGTCGACTATGTGCTCGTCGCGCCGAACCTCTACGGCTATTTCTACTTCGGCAAGATCGCGATCGTCCTGTACTGGCTGGTCCAGGCCGCCCTACTCGGCGGCCCGCGTCTGGCCTATCGCTACTTCAAATACTCGCGCTCGAAGCACCATGCCGCCCGCGAGGCGACGCTGCCGGCGCTGCTGCTCGGCCGCAGCGCCGATGTCGAGATCGTGATTCGCGCCATGGAAGCCGGCACGATGGGCAAGATGCGCCCTGACGGCATCCTATCGCCGCGCAGGGACGATCTCGGCCAGTCGATCCGCGGCGTGCCAGTGCTGGGCCTGCTCTCGCAGATCGAGCAGATCGCGACCGACGCTTCCGAGCGCGGCGAGCCCTTCCGCCGCATCGTCGCGGCGCCGAGCGCGCTGCTGCCCGAGGCGGAGCCGGACAAATGGCTCGCCCGCACGCGCAAGCTCGCCATCCCGATCTCGCGGCTCGACACGCTCGGCGAAGGCATGCGCGGCAGCGAACTCGCGCCGCTCGAGATCGAGGACCTGCTGGTGCGTCCCTCGGTCAAGATCGACCGCGAGCGGCTGGAAGGCTTCCTCAAGGGCAAGCGCGTCATCGTCACCGGCGGCGGCGGCTCGATCGGCTCCGAGATCTGCCTGCGCTGCGCCGCCTTCGGCGCCGCCGAGCTGCTGGTCGTCGAAAGCTCCGAGCCCGCCCTGTTCCATGTCACCGAGGCGCTCGCCGCGCAGGACCTGCCGATGCGCGTCACCGGCGCGCTCGCAGATGTCCGCGACGAAGGCCGCATCGGCCCGCTGTTCAAGGCTTTCGCGCCCGACATCGTCATCCACGCGGCGGCGCTGAAGCACGTGCCCTATCTCGAGGCCGACTGGGGCGAGGGCATCAAGACCAACATCTTCGGCTCGGTCACCGTCACCGAGGCGGCGATCGCTGCCGGCGCCGGCATCTTCGTGATGATCTCGACCGACAAAGCGATCGAGCCGGTCTCGATGCTCGGCGCGACCAAGCGCTTCGCCGAGATGTATGCGCAGGCCCGCGACGCCGAATTCGCTGCCGGCAATCGCGGCATGCGCCTCGTCGCCGTGCGGTTCGGCAACGTGCTCGGCTCGGTCGGCTCGGTGGTGCCGAAATTCAAGGCGCAGATCGAGCGCGGCGGGCCGGTCACCGTGACCAGCCCGGACATGATCCGCTACTTCATGACCATCCGCGAGGCCTGCGACCTCGTGCTGAGCGCCGCCTCGCACGCACCCGAGCACGACTTGGCCGACGACCGCGCCGCAGTCTACGTGCTGAAGATGGGCCAGCCGCTGAAGATCATCGATCTCGCCGAGCGCATGATCCGCCTCGCCGGCTACGAGCCCGGCACCGATATCGAGATCGCCGTCACCGGCGTGCGCCCGGGCGAACGCCTGAACGAAATCCTGTTCGCCAAGGACGAGCCGATGGCCGAGACCGGGCTCGACGGGGTGATGGCGGCCAAGCCGATCTTCGCGGGGCGCGAGCGCATGCTCGCCTGGCTGGAAGAGCTGGAGCGCGCCGTCGCCGCCCATGACCGGCGCGGGGCCGAGGCGGTGCTGGACGAAGCGATCCCGGACTTCAGACTTCGCCAGCCGGCGACGCCGACAGACGCGCCAGCGCAGCTTTCGTCGCCAGCCGCGGCTGCCAGCCAGCGCTGAGCAGGGCATCGGGCGGCGCCACAAGCCCGCCCGTGAGCCGCTCATAGACCCCCGGACGACCGAGGAGGCGCGCCGCGAACCCGAGCAGGGCCGGCGGCACCGCGATCAGCCCCGGCCGGCGCCCGAGCCCGGCGCGCATCGCCGCGAGCATGTCCGCCACGCCGAGCGCACCGGGATCGGAGACGATGTAGCTGCGGCGGGCCGGACAGGCCTCGCCGAGCGCGAAGATCACGGCTTCACAGAGATTCTCGACCGCGAGCAGCGAGCGCGGCGCCTTGAGCCCGCCGAGCGGCAGCGGAAAGGGCAGGCGCGCCAGCCTGACCAGCCCGGCCATGTTGGCCTTGACGCCCGGCCCGTAGACCAGCACCGGCCGCAGCGCGACCCAGTCGAGGTCGCGCTCCGCCAGCCCATACTCGGCCACAAGCTTGGAGCGACCATAGGCATCGGTCGGCGCGGGCGCATCGCCTTCGCTCAGCGGCCGGTCGCTGGCCGGGCCGCTCTGGGCCCGGATGGAGGACAGGAAGACGAAGCGGGCGACACCGGCCGCCCGTGCGGCATCGGCGAGCGCCAGGGTCGCGTCCGTGTTGACGCGCCGATAGGCCTCCTCCGGCAGCTCGGAATCGGCATGGGCGAGACCGGCGCCATGGACGACATGACGGACACCGGCCAGTGCCGCGCCCCAGTGAACGACGCCCGAAAGATCGCCGATGACGACCTGCTCGACCCCCGCGATCTCCGGCTCCGGGCGCCGGACCGCCGCCCGTACCTTGTAGCCCGCGGCCGCAAGCTCGCGCAGGAGATGACGGCCGACGAAGCCGCTCGCTCCGGTGACGAGGACGCGCTCGCCGCTCATGCGGGGCGCCGGCGGGCGAAGCGGCGCAGCAGCAGCCCGACGAGCAGGAGCGCGCCCACGAGGCCCGCAAGCTGGGCCCAGAGGCCCGGGAAAACCATGGTGAAGCCGGCGAGGACGACCAGGGCGAGGTTGAGCAGCGCCACCTGCGCCACGATCTCGCTGACCGAGAAGCCGTTATCGGTGGCCTGCTGGTAGAAATGCGAGCGATGCGCCTGCCAGACCTTCTCGCCGCGCGCGAGGCGACGGAACAGCGTGATGGTCGAATCCATCACATGGTAGAGCGGCAGGATCAGCGCCGCGACCAGTGCGCCCGTGCCGGCGAGGCGATAGAGCAGATAGGCGGTGAGCAGGCCGAGCGGCAGCGAGCCGACATCGCCGAGGAAGATCTGCGCCACCGGGCGGTTGAACGGGGCAAAGCCGAGGAGCCCGCCGAGCAGCGCGGCGGCGAGCAGGCCGGCGGCGGGATCGAGCCCGCCATGAAGGCTCGCCAGCACCAGCGCGGCGCAGAGCGGCACGATGCCGGCCACCGTGATCCAGTCGATGCCGTCCATGAAGTTGACGAGGTTGACGAACCAGACGCCGGCCAGGATGGCGAGGCCACGCTCGGCCCAGAGCGGCAGCACCTCGGGCAGCAGGCGGATGTCCGGCGCCCCCTGCAGCACGACCAGCGCGACGCAGACGACCTGCAGGACGAGACGCAGGCTCGCGGGGAGCGGACGGATGTCGTCCCAGGCGCCGACGAAGGCGACGAGGACCGCGGCTCCGACCACCACGAGCAGGCCGGCACCGGCTCCCGCCGGCAGCGGCCACAGCAAGGGCACCAGCCCCAGTGCCAGGAAGGCGCCGGCGAGCACGGCGATGCCGCCGCCCTGCGGCGTCGGGATGCGATGGCTCGAGCGGGCATTGGGCCGCGCCAGGGCATAGCGCATCATCAGCGGGCGCAGCAGCCGGCAGAACCACCAGGCGAGGCCTGCGGCAGCGAGGATGGTCGACAGGGCTGGGGCTAAGGTTTCCAAGGCGGGCGGACCATAGCCAGCCTTCGGCCGGCCGCAAGGGCTTGTTGCAGTGGCATCGCTGCAAAGCGGCATTCCGGCTTGCACCGACAGGCACAAAAGCAGAACATGCGAACATGAGCACGACCGAATCCGCCCTCAACCCGGCCCCGACCCGGCCGGAGGTCACCCGCGCGGTCTGCCGCGGCGCGGCCCGGCATCTGCGCGACCGCGGCTACGCCATCGTCAAGGAGATGACCTTCGCCAATGGCAGGCGCGGCGACATCGTCGCGCTGTCGTCGAGCGGCGAATTGCTGGTGGTCGAGGTCAAGTCGAGCCTGGAGGATTACCGCGTCGACGGGAAGTGGCCGGACTACCGCGACTATTGCGATGCCTTCCTGTTCGCCGTCGCGCCCGAATTTCCGCACGAGATCATCCCGGAGGATGTCGGCCTGATCGTCGCCGACGCCTGGGGCGGCGAGATGCTGCGCGAGGCGCCGCGCCACCCGCTCGCCCCGGCCCGGCGCAAGATGCTGACCATCGCCTTCGCCAAGCTCGCGGCCGGGCGGCTCGCGGCGCTGGAGGACCCCGACGCGCGCTGACGCCCGGCGGGCCTGATCGGATTACCGCCTTAGAGTGCATGACCCCTGGCGGCGCTTGCGCTAACCGGTTGGGCTCGACCGGCCTTGGGGAGGTGTCGGGATGAAGCTCTTGAACTGGGTTGCGGCCGCCATGCTCGGCCTTATCGCGACCGCGGGCAGCGTCGCCGCGCAGACGCCCGAGGAGATCGTCCGCGGCATCTACGAGGGCGGCGGGACGAGAAGCTCGATCCACCGCATGCGGGCACCCGACGCGCGCAACCGCTATTTTCAGCCGGCGCTGGTGCGCCTTTTCGATGCCAATGACCGCGACGAATGCATCGATTTCGGCCTGCACGTCATCGGCCAGGATTACGATGAGCGGGAGATCGCCCGCACCTTGCGGCTGGAAACCCGGCAGGAGGGCGAGCGCGCGGTGGTCGAGGCCCGTTTCCGCAGCCTGGGCATAGCCAACCATTTCCGCTTCGATTTCGTGCGGGCGGGCGAGGGCTGGAAGATTGCCGACATCGCCTCGCTGACCCGGGACCATCGCTGGCGACTGTCCGCCACGCCATGCCGCGGCGTGCGCGCCGCCTCCGCCGCCCCAACGAACGCTGCGTCCGGGCCGGAGGGCCTGCGCCGGCCCGGCCGCTATTGCTTCGCCAGCCGCGCATCGCAGTTGAGGATCGAGGTCGAGCCCTCGGGCAACGCCCAGATCAGCCTCGATCATCTCGGCCAGGCCGGACACACCTGCGGGCTCGAGGGCATCGGCCGGCCGGCGGGCACCGGCTGGCAGCTCGAGCTCGAAGGGGTCAAGGGTCCGTGCCGGCTCACGCTCGTCGTCTCGCCGGCTGGAAGGCTGACGACGCGTGATCCCGGCGGCTCCTGCAGGGCGACCTATTGCGGCATGCGCGCCGAACTCGCCGATGTCGCCATCGACCTGCGTCGCGACAAGGGCCGTTGCAAGGGCGGCTGAGGCGAGGCGACGTTCCTGCCTCCGGAAGCCCGCAATGGCCGCCGCCGCGGAAATGTGCAATCATGAGGCATGGCGGAAAAAGCTCCCAAGCCTCCGACCGCACCCGAAGACCTCGTCTCTTCTCTCGCGCGCTGGGAGGGGGAAGGCGGCGCCCCGGTTTTGCCTTCGGCAGTTCGATATGAGCAGGGCGAACTCGGGGATGCGGAACGCCGCGTCCTGGAATGCCTCGGTGCCGGGGTGGTCAGCGAATGGCATCAGCTGCCGACGCCGGTCCAGCGCGTCATTTTCCAGCGCGCTGTCAGCGGCGAGGCCTATGACGCGATGGAGCTGAAAACCCGGATCGCCCGGTTCCTGCACGACCACAAGGGCGATTCAGGCGCGCGATAGGCGCGCCGCGTCTCTTTCATCTTCGCAGAACCGCAGGCCAGGCGACGGGCCGCGCTCAGCGCGGGGCGCGCTTGGCCAGGATGCGCTGCAGGGTACGCCGATGCATGCCGAGGCGGCGCGCCGTCTCGGAGACATTGCGGCTGCAGAGCTCGTAGACGCGCTGGATGTGCTCCCAGCGCACCCGGTCGGCCGACATCGGGTTCTCCGGCGGGACCGGGCGCGAATCGGGCGAGGCGGCGAGCGCCGAATGGATCTCGTCGGCATCGGCGGGCTTCGCCAGGAAATCATAGGCGCCGAGCTTCACCGCGCTGACCGCAGTCGCGATATTGCCATAGCCGGTGAGGACGACGCCGCGCGCATCCGGCCGCTTCTCCTTGAGCCGGGCGATGACATCGAGGCCGTTGCCGTCGCCGAGGCGCAGGTCGATCACCGCGAAGGCAGGCGCGGACTCCTCGACAGCCGCGATGCCGGCCTGGACCGACTCGGCGATGCGGACGAGATAGCCGCGGCCTTCCATGGCCCGGGCGAGACGGTTGAGGAAGGGCTTGTCGTCATCGACGATCAAGAGGGACATGTCCCTGCCTGCGCCGTCCTGAGCCTGGCCTGCGTTGAGAGCCGCTTCCATCGCCTTCATCTCCTCCGGGCCCCGGCCCGGCTCCTTACTCTAGAGCCGGAACGGACCCGATGCGAAGCACCCGTTTGCGAGTCTCGCATCGACACCAATCCGGCATCGATTGTCCGGCGCGGCGACGCGCCGCAAGGCATCATGCTGTCGCATGTGGGGCCGAAAGCTCGAAATTTGAAGCCCCGAGCGGCCGATCATCGCGTTCGAACACCTCGCGCAGCCAGGTGATGCGGATCGAGGCGCCCGTCGCCGGCAGCGGCAGGTTCGAGAATTCCAGCACCGCGCCGCTGCGCTCGAGCAGCGTCTTGGCGATGAAGAGACCAAGGCCGAGGCCGCCGCCGGCGCGCGTTTCCTTGTTGTGCGAGCGCGAGAGATAGGGGTCGCCCGCGCGCATCAACACCTCCGAGGTGAAGCCCGGCCCGTCGTCGGCGATGGTCAGGACGACGGCCCCTTGCGTCCACTGCGCCGAGATCGTCACCTTCGAGCGCGCGAAGTCGACGGCGTTGTCGACGATGTTGCCGAGCCCGTAGATCATGCCGGGATTGCGGCGGCAGACAGGCTCCGGCTTGTCGCCGACCAGCGAGATCTCGAAGGGCACGCCGAAGGGGCGCTGCGGCCCGGCCGCCTCCTCGATCAGGAGGCTGAGCGAGAGCTGGTCGAGCGGGCCGGCATCGTCATCCTGCAGCGAGGCGAGCTTGCCGAGGATGCCGCGGCAGCGGTCGACCTGCTCGCGCAGCAGGTTGATGTCGTCGGCCATCTCGCCTTCCGGCGGCGCGAGGCGGGAGAGCTCGCGCGCGACCAGTGTGATCGTCGCCAGCGGCGTGCCGAGCTCGTGAGCGGCGGCAGCGGCGAGCCCGTCGAGCTGCGAAAGATGCTGCTCGCGCGCCAGAACCAGCTCCGTAGCGGCGAGCGCAGCCGAGAGATCATGCGCCTCCTTGCTGACCCGCCAGGCATAGATGCCGGTGAAGCCGAGGCCGAGCAGCAGGGAGATCCAGTTTCCGGCCTGGTAATAGGGGGGCAGCACCGGGCGGTCGCTGCCGGACCAGGGCAGCGGCCAGTGCAGGAAGGTGAGCAGGGTCGCAAGCCCAGCCGCCAGCAGGCCGAGCGCCAGCGTGTGGCGCGGCGGCAGCGCCGTCGCCGAGATCATCACCGGCGCCAGGAACAGGATCGAGAACGGATTCTGCAAACCGCCGGTGAGATAGAGCAGCGCCGCGAGCTGCAGGATGTCGAAGGCGAGCAGCGCCGTCGCCGCTCCCTCGCGCAGGCGGTGGTTGAGCGGAAAGCGGATGCGCAGCGCGATGTTCAGCCAGGCCGAGACGGCGATCACCACGAAGCACCAGCCGAAAGGCAGGCTGAAACCGAGGCCGAAATGGACGCCGGCGACCGCGAGGCTCTGACCGGCGATGGCGAGCCAGCGCAGGCGCACCAGCGTGTCGAGGCGCAGATGGCGGAGCGCGCGGACCGGCGCTTCGGGGAAGAGGTCGGACATGGTCAGGTCGCGTAATTTCTGGAACGGGCGAGGCTCTTCGGCAGTGCAAAACTGTGTCTAACCGGCATCACAAGGAAATCTTAGCCCTTTGAACGATTGAATGAGAACAAATTCCATCTACGCTGCGTTCCCCTGTTGCAGTGCATACAGGATTTGGCACTGCGAAAAGGTAACTGCCGGGACGAAAGGGCTGCCATGTCGTTCGCCTATCACGCCTATGAAGCGGTTCATATGATGGTCAGCCCGGCGCGGGCCGTGTCCGACGCCATGCACCTGGCCTTCAAGAACCCGGCGAATCCGCTGACCTACACCCCGTTCGGCCGCTCGGTCGCCGCCTCCTGCGAATTGTTCGAGCGGACGACGCGCCGCTACGGCAAGCCGGCTTTCGGCCTCGACACCACTACGATGAACGGCGTCAAGGTCGCGGTCGAGGAGCGCGTGGTCTGGCAGCGCCCGTTCTGCAACCTGATCTATTTCGACCGCCAGATCGGTCAGCGGCGCAAGCCGCAGCCCAAGGTGCTGATGGTCGCGCCGATGTCGGGCCACTATGCCACCCTGCTGCGCGGCACGGTCGAGGCCTTCCTGCCCGATCACGAGGTCTACATCACCGACTGGATCGATGCCCGGCTGGTGCCGATGGCGGCCGGCAGCTTCGATCTCGACGACTATATCGACTACGTCATCGCCATGCTGCAGAAGCTCGGCCCGGACACCCATGTGATGGCCGTCTGCCAGCCTTCCGTGCCGGTGCTCGCCGCGATCGCCCGCATGGAGGCCGAGGGCGACCCGAACGCGCCGCGCTCGATGACGCTGATGGGCGGGCCTATCGACACCCGCCGCTCGCCCACCGCGGTCAACCAGCTCGCCATGGAGCGCGGCACCGACTGGTTCCGCCGCAACTGCATCACGCGGGTGCCGTTCCCGCATCTCGGCGCCTTCCGCGAGGTCTATCCCGGCTTCCTGCAGCTTTCGGGCTTCATGGCGATGAATTTCGACCGCCACCTGACCGCGCATTACGACATGTACAAGCATCTCGTCGCCGGCGACGGCGATTCGGCCGAGAAGCACCGAGACTTCTACGACGAGTACCTCGCCGTGATGGACCTGACGGCCGAGTTCTATCTGCAGACCGTCGACAAGGTCTTCGTCCAGCATGCGCTGCCCAAGGGCGAGCTGATGCACCGCGACAAGCCGGTCGACCTGACCGCGATCCGCCGCGTCGCGCTGATGACGGTCGAGGGCGAGAAGGACGACATCTCCGGCGTCGGCCAGACCAAGGCGGCGCATGATCTGTGCGTCAACATCCCGGACGATCTGCGGGCCGAGTATCTGCAGATGGGCGTCGGCCATTACGGCGTCTTCAACGGCTCGCGCTTCCGCTCCGAGATCGCGCCGCGGATCTCCGACTTCATGCTGACGCTCGACATGAAGGCCGCCAGCGAGCGCCGCAACGACAGCGCCACCACCGCCCGCAAGGCGCTGAAGGTCGCCGGCTGAGACGGCGGGCCGCGAGCCCGCCCCTTCCTCTCCCGGCGCGAATCCCGCACAATCGCGGCGATGCGGTTCTCCCTGTTCAAGCGTCAGCCCGATCCGGACCGGATCGAGGTCGCGCATGCCGGCATGCTTTATCCGGTCGCGGTGAAGCGCCGCGCCGCGGCGCGGCGCATGACTTTGCGGGTCTCGCAGGCGACCGGCGAAATCACCCTGACCCTGCCGGAGCGCGCCGACTTCGCCACCGGCCGCAGCTTTGCTGAAAGCCACGGCGGCTGGATCGCCGCGCGGCTGGCGAAGCGCCCTGTGGGCGTGCCCTTCGAGCCCGGCGCGCTGGTGCCGCTGCGCGGCACGCTGCACCGCATCGTGCACTGGACCAAGGTCCGCGGCGTCACCCGCGCCGCGCCTTCAAGCGAGGGCGAGCCGATCATCACGGTCTGCGGCGAGGCGGCCCATGTCGCAAGGCGGGTCAAGGATTTCCTGCGCCGCGAGGCGCTCGCCGATCTCGAGCGGGCGGTGCGGGTCCATACGGCGACGCTCGGCATCCCCGCCCGCAAGATCACCATCCGCGACACCACCAGCCGCTGGGGCTCGTGCTCGTCGAAGGGCCATCTCAACTTCTCCTGGCGGCTGATCCTGGCGCCGCCTTTGGTGCTCGACTACCTCGCCGCCCATGAGGTCGCGCATCTCAAGGAGATGAACCATTCGCACCGCTTCTGGGCGCTGACGCACAAGCTCTGCCCGCGCACCGAGGAGGCCGAGGCCTGGCTGAAGCGCCATGGCGCCTCGCTGCACGGCTATGGCTGAGCGCCGGTCTTAAGGCTTGGGTACGCCCTCGCGGATCAGGCGCGAGAAATCCGGATCGTCGAGTGAGATCGCCTTCGCCCGCTCGCTGATCCTGCCGAGCCGCACGAGCTCGTCGAGCGGCATGTCCTGCCTGACCGCGCCGATATCCTTGAGATAGCCCGGCAGATAGCCGGAGAGCAGGACGCGCGGATCGAGCCGCGGCGTGAAGCTCGACTCGGGCGCGACCGAGCGGACCAGCCGGTAGACCACCGTGGTGCAGTTGGTGGTGATGGTGTTGTACCAGCGCGGCTGCGCGGCCAGCCGGTTCACATCCGCGACATAGGCGAGCAGCACCTCGCGCGCCTGTGCGGGCGAAGCGCGCAGACGGAACATCCGGACATCCTCGCCGCGCGCATGGGTACGCAGGCCGACGACGTCGCGCTCGTCGGCCGCGACATAGGCCATCTCGTAGACCCGGAAGAAGCCGGCGAGCGACGACCATTCCTCGCCCTTCTCGCGCCGGACCTCGATCGAGAAGGTCAGCGGCAGGGAATCGCGGAAGTTGAAGCTGACCAGGAGATGGGCGATCGCCTCGCCCGACCAGTAGGAGAGGAAGAGGTCGACGCCCTCGACCTTGGTCAGGTCAAAGCTGCGCGTCTCCCAGCGCTGGTCGTAATCGGCCTCGGTGCGCCAGCGGAAATTGCGGAGATTGCTGACGGTGAGCTTGTCACCCTCGCGGGTGATCTCAGGCAGCCGGGCAAGCTCGGGAATCCAGTCGCGCTGATGCGAGGGCTGCATGCCGTGCCACCAGCCGAGCAGGCCGATGAAGAGCACGGCGAAGGACAAGGGCAGCCGCGGTGCACCGGTCCACAGGCCGACCGCGCCGGCAAGGCCCGCGAGCCCGAAGCCGACCGCGCCGGCGATGCCGATCGCGCCGGGCAGGCGAAAGACCAGAAGCCCGACGCCCCACAGCGTGGTTCCGAGAACCACGAGCGTCAGCAGCGCTTGCAGGAGATAAAGAAAGAGGCGGCTCATCGCCGCCTCTCATAGCACGCTATAACGCCAGACGCTCAAGCGGCGAGCGAGTTGGTCGGTGCCGCCGCCTTCACCGCATCGTCGACATGCTCCTCGAACTTCTCGAAGTTCTTGGCGAACATGCCGATCAGGTTCTTCGCCGTCTCGGCGAAGGCGGCTTTGTCGGCCCAGGTCTTGACGGGATAGAGGATGTGCGGCTCGACGCCGGGCACCGAAGTGGGAACGGCGAAACCGAAATAGGGATCCCGGCGGAAATCGGCGCGGTTGAGCGAGCCGTCGAGGGCCGCCGTCAGCAGGCGCCGCGTGACGCGGATCGGCATGCGCCGGCCGACGCCATAGCCGCCGCCGGTCCAGCCGGTGTTCACCAGCCAGCAATCGACATGGTGCTTGGCGATGAAGTCGCGCAGCAGGTTGGCGTATTCCGACGGGTGCCGCGGCAGGAAGGGCGAGCCGAAGCAGGTCGAGAATTCCGGCTGGACGCCGACCAGGCCACGCTCGGTGCCGGCGACCTTGGCGGTGTAGCCGGAGAGGAAGTGGTACATCGCCTCGGCCGGGGTCAGCTTGGCGATCGGCGGCATCACGCCGAAGGCGTCGGCGGTCAGCATCACGATGTTCTTCGGCGTGCCGGCGCGGCCGGTGCGCGAAGCGTTCGGGATGAAATCGAGCGGATAGGCTGAGCGGGTGTTCTCGGTCTTGGTCTGATCGTCGAAATCGACCTCGCGCGAGATCGGATCCATGACGATGTTCTCAAGCACCGTGCCGAAGCGCTGCGAGGCCGCGTAGATCTGCGGCTCGGCCTCGGCCGAGAGCTTGATCGTCTTGGCGTAGCAGCCGCCCTCGAAATTGAAGATGCCGTCCTTCGACCAGCCATGCTCGTCATCGCCGATCAGGGTGCGGTCGGGATCGGCCGAGAGCGTGGTCTTACCGGTGCCGGACAGGCCGAAGAAGACGGCCGGATCGTCCTTGGAGCCGACATTGGCGGAGCAGTGCATCGGCACCACGCCCTTGGTCGGCAGGGTGTAGTTCAGATAGGTGAAGACCGACTTCTTCATCTCGCCGGCATAGGCGGAGCCGCCGATCAGCACGATCTTGCGGGTGAAGTCGATGGCGATCACCGTCTCGCTGCGGCAGCCATGACGCTTCGGATCGGCGCGGAAGCTCGGCAGGTCGACGATCGTCAGCTCGGGTACGTAAGAGGCGATCTCGGCCGCCTCGGGGCGGATCAGGAGATTGCGGATGAAGAGCGAGTGCCAGGCGAGCTCGGTGAAGACGCGCGCCTTGACCCGGTGGGCCGGATCGGCGCCGCCATAGAGGTCCTGCGCGAACAGCTCGCGGCCCTCGGCATGCTTCAGGAAGTCGCCGAGCAGGACATCGAACTGCTCGGACGAGATCGCGCCGTTGTTTTCCCACCAGACGGTGTTCTCGGTGGTCGCGTCCTTGACGACGAACTTGTCCTTGGGCGAGCGGCCGGTATGGGTGCCGGTATCGGCGCAGAGCGCGCCGCCGCGGGCGATCTGCGACTCGCCGCGCTTCAGCGACTCCTCATAGAGCCGCGCCGCCTCGAGATTCCAGTAGACCGCCTTGAGTCGCTGCAGCCCGAATTTGTCGGCGCCGTAAGCGGCGTTGACGTGACCGATGGTCTCCACTGGCAATTCCTCCTGCCATGTAGCCGCCTGCTTTGGACGCCGGCGCTTGGGGATGTAGCGGGGTCAGACCATGCCGACCCGCGCCGAAGGGCGATGAATGCGACGGCTCTTTAGGCGCATGATGAGGCCGGCTCAAGTCACCTGGAAAGCGCGCAATAGGGGGATCTCCAACTAAATCGTTTAAAAAATTCAGGCGTGGTGAATGGTCGCGGTCATGCTGCGGCGCGCGCTTTCCCCGCCAGCGCGACCAATGTCTTGCGCAGCGCGTCGGGGCTGGTCACCGGCTCGTCGAAGTTGAGGCGCAGCGCCTGATCGCCGAGGGCGAGATCGCAACCGTCCGGGTCGAGGCCGCTGATCCGCCAGGCGCCGTCCTTGGCCCCGAGCAGCGCCGTCGCATAGAGGCCGATTGCATCGGCATGGTCGGAGTTCATGTGCTCGACCGCGCCTTCCTCCGCCTGGATCAGTGCCGCCGCCTGCGCGCAATCGCTCATGATGTCGGACGCCTCGAGCTCATAGGCCTTGCCGAAGCCGCCATTCAGGCTGGCGCGCTCGAGCTTGAGGGCGAAGAAGGAGAAATCAGGGAAATCGGCGTAGAGCGAGGCTTTCGGCTGCCTTGCCAGGAAGCGCCGGCGGATGCGCCGCCCGTCCTCGCTGTCGCGCTCGACCTTCTCGGCGCGCGCCAGCAGCGTGATGCGCGGATGGGCGAGCGGATCACCCTTGCCGCCCGGCGCGATCAGCAGGGAGGCGCGCGGATCGGCTTCGAGATTGCCGGTATGGCCCGAGAGCGCGGAGATCAGGATCAGCGGCGTGCCGTCGACGTCCGTGGCGAGGCTGGTCAGGCTGGCGAAGGGGTGCCCGTCGGGGGTCAGCGTCGCCAGGGCGGCCGAGCGCGCACTGCGCAGGAGGGTCTTCGCCAGGCCGCGCGCAGTCGCGTCGGTCGGGCGGATCGGATCGATCGCCATGGCACTTTTCCGTTGTTGCCGGGTTTTTCGATGAAGACGTAGCGAAACCGCCTTGGCTTGGCTAGATTGCAGCCATGCTTTGGCCGTTCTCGCGCGAGAGTGGACCCTTTGATTGCAACGTCGAAAGATGAAAGCCTTATGCCAACCATTGCGCTGGTCGACGACGACCGCAACATCCTGACGTCGGTCTCCATTGCACTCGAGGCCGAAGGATACCGGATTCTGACCTACACCGACGGCGCCTCGGCACTGGACGGGCTGAAGCAGAATCCGCCGGATCTGGCGATCTTCGACATCAAGATGCCGCGCATGGACGGGATGGAGCTGCTGCGCCGCCTGCGCCAGAAATCCGACCTGCCGGTGATCTTCCTGACCTCGAAGGACGAGGAGATCGACGAGCTGTTCGGCTTGAAGATGGGCGCCGACGACTTCATCCGGAAGCCGTTCTCGCAGCGCCTGCTGGTCGAGCGGGTCAAGGCGATCCTGCGCCGGGCCGGCGCCAAGGACGCCGCCACCCCCGCCCGCACCGAGGACGCCAAGGCGCTCGAGCGCGGCCTGCTGCGCATGGATCCGGAGCGCCACACCTGCACCTGGAAGGGCGAGCCGGTGACGCTGACCGTCACCGAATTCCTGATCCTGCAGTCGCTGGCGCAGCGGCCGGGCGTGGTGAAGAGCCGCAACGCCCTGATGGACGCCGCCTATGACGACGAGGTCTATGTCGACGACCGCACCATCGACAGCCACATCAAGCGGCTGCGCAAAAAGTTCAACCAGGTCGATGCCGAATTCGACATGATCGAGACCCTCTACGGCGTCGGCTATCGCTTCAAGGAGAGCTGAGCCCGGCATCGGTGCCGCCGATAACGGATTCACAGGCTCGCATGGCGAGGGTATGAGCCGGTTATGGCGACGATCGAACAGGATGGGCCCCGCCCCGCCGCACCAGGCTGGAGTTCGACGCTGCGCCGCCGGCTGGCGCTGATCGGCCGGCGGGCGTTGCGCGCCGTCTCGGCCCGCGCCGCCTCGAGCCTGACGCGGCGCATCGTCGTGCTCAACCTCGCCGGGCTCGTCGCGCTGCTCGTCGGCTTTCTCTATCTCAACCAGTTCCGCGAGGGGCTGATCGAGGCGCGGGTCCAGAGCCTTCTGACCCAGGGCGAGATCATCGCCGGCGCGATCGCGGCCTCGGCCACGGTCGAGACCGACACGATCGCGATCGACCCCGACAAGCTCCTGCAGATGCAGGCCGGCGAGAGCGGCTCGATCGCCGAGGATCCGCTCGATTTCTCGATCAATCCGGAAAAGGTCGCGCCGCTGCTGCGCCGGCTGGTCACCCCGACCAAGACCCGCGCCCGGATCTACGACAAGGACGGGATGCTGACGCTCGACTCGCGCAATCTCTATACGCGCGGCGACATCATGCGGCTCGACCTGCCGCGCGTCGGCGAATCCGACGAGCCGCCGCTGCTGGAGCGGACCTGGAACCTGTTCCGCAACCGGCTCGGGCGCGCCGACCTGCCGGTCTATGATGATTTCGCCAATGCCAACGGCAAATCCTATACCGAGGTCGCCAGGGCGCTGGCCGGCTCGCCGGCGAGCGTCGTGCGCGTCAACACCCGCGGCGAGACCATCGTCTCGGTGGCGGTTCCGGTGCAGCGCTTCCGTGCCGTGCGCGGCGCCTTGCTGCTCTCGACGCAAGGCGGCGACATCGATGCCGTCATCGCCTCCGAGCGCTACGCCATCTTCCAGGTCTTCGCCGTCGCCGCCGGCGTGATGATCGTGCTGTCGGTGCTGCTGGCCGGCACCATCGCCGAGCCGATCCGCAAGCTCGCGGACGCCGCCCAGCGCGTCCGCCGCGGGGTCAAGTCACGCGAGGAGGTACCGGACTTCTCCAGCCGCCATGACGAGATCGGCCATCTCTCGACCTCCTTCCGCGAGATGACGCGGGCGCTCTACGACCGCATCGAGGCGATCGAGAGCTTCGCAGCCGACGTCGCCCACGAGCTCAAGAACCCGCTGACCTCGATGCGCAGCGCCGTCGAGACCTTGCCGCTCGCCAAGACCGACGAGGCGCGCGGCCGGCTGCTCGCGGTGATCCAGCACGATGTGAAGCGGCTCGACCGGCTGATCTCCGACATTTCCGACGCCTCGCGCCTCGACGCCGAGCTCGCCCGCGACGACGCGGTGCCGCTCGATGTCGCGCAGCTGCTCGAGGCGGTGGTCTCGGTGCAGAACCAGACCCGCCGCGAAGGCCAGCCGGAGGTCGAGCTTTCGGTCGAGCGGCGCGGGCAAAGGCCGGCCGCGCCCGCCGGCAGCAGCGCCTTCCGCGTGCTCGGCCATGATTCCCGCCTCGGCCAGGTGATCGTCAACCTGATCGAGAATGCCCGCTCCTTCTCGCCGGCGGACAAGCCGGTCAGGGTCAAGCTCTCGCGCGTCGCCGGCGACGTGCTGATCACCGTCGAGGATGACGGGCCCGGCATTCCGCCGCACGCGCTGGAACGGATCTTCGAGCGCTTCTACACCGACCGCCCGGAACATGGCTTCGGCCAGAATTCGGGCCTCGGCCTGTCGATCTCGCGCCAGATCGTCGAGGCGCATCGCGGCTCGATCCGGGCCGAGAACCGCTATGAATCCGAACAGTCTGAGGGCGAGGACAAGCGCCTCGGCGCCCGCTTCGTCGTGCGCCTGCCGGCGGTCGCGCAACCGGCATGACCTCGATGCGCTCTGAAAATCTCCACGCCGGCGCCGTCGCTATCGGCGAGGACGGCATCCTGATCCGCGGCCCCGCCGGTTCCGGCAAGTCGAGCCTCGCGCTCGCCCTGATCAGCCTCGCGAAGGCGCAGGGCCGCTTCGCCCGGCTGGTATCCGACGACCGCACCCGGATCACCGCGCGCTCCGGGCGCCTCATCGCCCGGCCCGTCGCGCCTCTGGAGGGGCTGGTCGAGCGGCGCGGCCTCGGGCTAACGCCCGAGCCACATCTCGCCGCGGTGGTCATCCGCCTCGTCGTCGACTGCGGCACCGAGCCGCAGCGCATGCCGGAGCCGGAAGATCTGGTCGAGACCCTCGCCGGCGTCGCCCTGCCGCGCCTGCAAGTGTCTGGACGGGCCGGCGACGAACGTCTGGTGCTGGCCGCGCTCGGACTTTTCCACGATGCCGGCTAAGTCGGATTCGACGAGTTCGAGACAATGGCTTGCCTATCCTTCGCACCTGCCGCATAAACCGCGACCTTGTCCGGGCGCGCAGGCGCTCTCCGGTGGTGTTGAATGATCGGACTAGTGCTTGTGACGCATGGGCACCTGGCGACGGAATTCCGCGCCGCCCTTGAACACGTCGTCGGCCCCCAAACGAATCTCGCTACCATCGCCATCGCTCCCGATGACGACATGGAAGGGCGCCGCCGCGACATCATCGCGGCCGTCGAGCAGGTCGAGACCGGCAGCGGCGTCATCGTGCTGACCGACATGTTCGGCGGCACGCCCTCCAACCTCGCCATCTCGGTGATGGAGCCGGGCCGCATCGACGTCGTCGCCGGCATCAACCTGCCGATGCTGATCAAGCTCGCCAGCGTGCGCGAGGAGAAGACCCTCGACGAGGCCGTCACCAGCGCGCAGGATGCCGGCCGCAAATACATCACGGTCGCCAGCCGCGTACTGGCTGGCAAATGAGGCCCGAATTGGACGAGATGCGCGAAGAGGATTGCGACTGCCCCGAGGTCGAGATCCCGGCCGGCGCCGTCCACGGCGAGTTCGAAATCGTCAACAAGAAGGGGCTGCACGCCCGCGCCACCGCGAAATTCGTGCAATGCGCCTCGAACTTCGATGCCGACATCACCGTGACCCGTTGCGGCGAGACGGTGGGCGCGACCTCGATCATGGGCATCCTGACGCTCGGCGCCGGCATCGGCTCGACCATCACCGTGGTCGCCCAGGGCGCCGAGGCCCGGGAGGCGCTGAAGGCGCTGGAAGCGCTCGTCGCCGACAAGTTCGGCGAAGGCGAGTAGCTTTCGACCTCCAATCCCGGGCGGGCAGGCTCGGGAATCTCCTCCAGAACGAGATGCAGGTCGTGCGTTCCCGGCACGAGACGCTCGTGCTTGGCCGAGAACGACATGTTTTCTGCCTACCCGGCGAAGCACATAAAGACATCTTTATATCTTTGATTGCGCTCGGCCGACGGCCCTGCTAGAGAACGCGCCATCATCGCAGAACCATCGATTGGAGCGCTCCCGTGTCGAAGCAGGACTACGTCGTCAAGGACATCACCCTTGCGGATTACGGCCGCAAGGAAATCAACATGGCCCAGGACGAGATGCCGGGCCTGATGGCGATCCGCGCCGAGCACAAGGGCAAGGCCCCGCTGAAGGGCGCCCGCATCGCCGGCTGCCTGCACATGACCATCCAGACCGCCGTTCTGATCGAGACGCTGACCGAGCTCGGCGCCGATGTCCGCTGGTCGTCCTGCAACATCTTCTCGACCCAGGACCACGCCGCCGCCGCGATCGCCGCGACGGGCGTGCCGGTCTTCGCCATCAAGGGCGAGACGCTGGAGGAGTACTGGGAGTACGTGCTGCGCACCGCGACCTGGGGCGATGGCGGCACGCCGAACATGATCCTCGACGATGGCGGCGACCTGACCATGCTGATCATCCTCGGCGCCGAGGCCGAGGCTGGCAACGCCGCCTTCCTCGACAAGCCGGGCAATGAGGAAGAGACGATCTTCTTCAAGCTGATCAAGCGCGAGCTGGCCGCCAATCCGGGCTGGTTCACCAAGACCCGCGCCGCGATCAAGGGCGTCTCCGAGGAGACGACCACCGGCGTGCACCGCCTCTACGAGCTCGCCAAGGCCGGCCGCCTGCCCTTCCCGGCGATCAACGTCAACGACAGCGTCACCAAGTCGAAGTTCGACAACCTCTATGGCTGCCGCGAGTCGCTGGTCGACGCCATCCGCCGCGGCACCGACGTGATGATGTCGGGCAAGGTCGCGGTCGTCGCCGGCTATGGCGACGTCGGCAAGGGCTCGGCCGCCTCGCTGCGCCAGGCCGGCTGCCGCGTGCTCGTCACCGAAATCGACCCGATCTGCGCACTGCAGGCGGCGATGGAGGGCTACGAGGTCGTCACCATGGAGGAAGCCACCTCGCGCGGCGACATCTTCGTGACCGCCACCGGCAATTGCGACGTCATCACCGTCGACCATATGCGCGCGATGAAGCACCGCGCCATCGTCTGCAATATCGGCCATTTCGACTCGGAGATTCAGGTCGCCGGCCTGAAGAACTTCAAGTGGGACAACGTCAAGCCGCAGGTCGACGAGGTCGAGTTCCCCGACGGCAAGCGGATCATCCTGCTCTCGGAAGGCCGCCTGGTGAACCTCGGCAACGCGACCGGCCACCCGTCCTTCGTGATGTCCTGCTCGTTCTCGAACCAGACGCTCGCCCAGATCGAGCTGTGGAACCACCACGCCAAGTACGAGAACAAGGTCTACACCCTGCCCAAGCACCTCGACGAGAAGGTCGCGGCGCTGCATCTCGCCAAGGTCGGCGCGAAGCTCACCGTGCTGACCGACGCGCAGTCGAAGTATCTCGGCGTGGCGCAGGCCGGCCCGTTCAAGCCGGAACTCTACCGCTACTGAGCGGCATGAACTGCTGAGACGACGAAAGCCCGGCCTCGCGCCGGGCTTTTTTCATGCCGCTCGTTCTATGCGGCCCCTCGACCGGCCGCAGCCGCCGCTGCGGGCTCGCTTGCCGCGGGGCTGAGCCCGGCAACCGCTTCCTCGATATCGTGGGCGATGAAATCGGCGTCGAGCGCGGCGGCGCTTTCATCGGCACCACGGGGCTCGTCGGCGTCGCGCCAGAACACCAGGCCGATCCGCAGGTCGGGCCTGGCCCGCTTCAGCCGCCGCACCAGGAAGCGGCCATGGCGCAGGGAATCGCGGCTCAGCAGGCAGAGCAGAACTGCATCCGGCCCCTCGGCCAGCCGCTCCCGCAGCCGCGCGGCCTCCAGATCGGCGAAGCCGGCGCTCGATGCGTCCGCGCCCTGATGGACGAGGATCTGCGCGAGCATGGCGGCGCTCGCATCGTCGAGCGCGTTCCTGCCGCCGAGACAGAGGATGCTCCGGCCAGCCAAGGACGGCAGCTGCCCATTCCTCCCGGCCGCCTCGCCGTTCTGCGAGGCTTCGTGCTCCTCGGCCTGATCCGGATCGCCTCTGGGCTCCGCCAGCTCGCTGAGATTGGCGACCAGCGTGCGCGCGGTCGCCGCGACGCCCTCACGTTGCTCGGCGCTCATCACTCCGCGGGCGCGGTCGCGCTCGGCGAGGATCAGTGCCGGGATCGCGACCCGGCCATAGACCTCGGGCAGGGTCTGCTCCTCGAGCAGTTCGTCGAGCTGGTCGGTCGCCTCGTCCGGGTCATTGGCGAGCAGGCGCTGATAGAGCCTGGCCTCGGGATCGAGCACCGGCTCGCTGCCGAACAGAACCTCGAAGAAGCGGAACTGCGGCACGTGCTTGCCGAGCACGACGAGGCAGACGGTCAGCGGCGTCGACAGCACCAGCCCGACCGGCCCCCACAGCCAGGTCCAGAAGATCGCGGCGACGATGATGGCAAGCGGGGAAAGCCCGGTTCCCGAGCCGTAGAGCCAGGGCTCGACGACATTGTTGCTGATCAGCTCCATGACGAGGAAGAGCGCCGCGACCCAGAGCACGAGCGACCAGTCCGGCGAGACGGCGACGGCGAGGAAGAGCGGCAGCACCATCGAGATGGCCGGGCCGATATAGGGCACGAAGCGCAGAATGATGGCGAGCGCGCCCCAGAGCATCGCATTGGGGATGCCGATCAGCCACAGGCCGATGGCTATCGGAATGCCATAGGTCACGTTCACGACAAGCTGCATCAGGAGATAGCGGCCGACCCGGCTGCCGGCATCCTGCAGGGCTTCGGTGGTCCGGTGCAGGTCGCTGTAGCCGACCAGGCGGATGAAGCGGTCGCGAAGATCCTCCCGTTCGAGCAGCATGAAGATCACCACCACAATGACCAGTCCCGCCGTCGCGAGCGGCCCGACCAGAGGCAGGATCATGCTCGTCAGCAGCTGGATCGGCCGCTCGGGCGAGTAGATCTCGACCAGGATCGGGTTCGCCGGGCGCGGGCTCTCGAGGGTCTTTCCGGCATCCTCGGGCTGGCTGATCTCCTTGCCGACGCGTTCGACGGCGTCGGTGATCCGCTTGACGATGCCGCTGCCGGCACCGGTATCCTTGGCCGACCTGATCTTGGTCAGGATGTTCGACTGATAGGTCGGCAGTTGCTGTGCGAGCTCGCCGACCTGCGTCATCACGACGAAGCTGAAGGCGGATATCGCGATGAAGGCCGCCGTGACGGCGGCGATGACTGCCGGCATGCGCGGCAGCCCGGTCTTGCGGATGAGCGAGACCACCGGCGCCAGAGCGAAGGTCAGAAGCACCGCGATGGCGAGAGGCATGAAAACCTCCCGCGCGAAATAGAGAACTGCGATCGCGCCCACCAGAACCAGCAGCGGCGGCAACGCCTCCGGCATGATCGCCGTGCCGGCGAGAGACCCCGCCTTGCTTGAATCCGGCAGGCGCGCCTGCCCGTTCTCTTGCCCGATAGCCATCGCACCCCCCGGTCCATTCGAGCCGACAACGCGGCACGGCCGAGAATGATCCGGATCGCGAAGGCCGCAAACGCCGGGCGGGCGGCGAATGACCGGCTCCAGGCGGCCTTGCCCGCTTCACGGCGAATGCCGTCGGACATCCCCGAAGCGGACGCGCTGAATAGACAGGCCTTTTCGGGGCCGTCCCGGGGCTGCGGCGCATCATCATGCTTTACGGACGATTAAGCTCTTCCTGCCGGACTCTCCCGATGATTAGAGTGGCAGTGATTCGGACCATCGACCGCCCACGCGGGTTGCGGCCGGATTTCGTTCACAAGTGGCTTTGCGGCGTTGCGGCGTGGACATTTCCCGGAGCCGTGGCGCTTGCGCGCTATGACGGCGGCCCTTTCCGATTCCGGCCATCCAAGGCTGGCCGGACGAGATGACGGAAGCGATGATGAGACGTGCAAGGCAGTTGGGGCGCAGATTGGACGGAGCGGCGACCCGCCTCGTCCTTCCCGGCCTGGCCGGCGGCCTGTGCCCGAGTCCTGTCCTGGCGCAGGCCGAGTCCCTCCTCTCGCTGCACGGCGACACGCTCAGCGCCGGCGGGCTCTCGCTGATGTTCACCGGCCTCGTGGTCTTCGCCACCACCACCTCGGTCCTCTATGTGCGCGAGCGCTCGCGCTGGCAGCGCCGCGAGGGCGAGCTCGCCGCCGGGCTGGAGGCGGCGCGCGGACACCAGGAACGCCTCGCCGCGCTGCTCGCCGCCGACCCGCAGGTGGTGCTGAGCTGGGACGGTCCAGACGCCAAGCCGGTCTTCGAGGGCGATAGCGGTTTCCTCGGTGTCAGCGGCTCGGCCATGGCGCTCGCCTATGGCTCCTGGGCGCCACCGGCCGACGCCAAGCGGCTGGAAGTCGCGACCGAGGCGCTGAAGGAGCGGGGCGAGGCCTTCGCCTTCACCTTCCGGGCCAAGGGCGGGCAATATGTCGACGCCGAGGGCCGCCCGGTCGCCGGCCGCGCCGTGATCCGGCTGCGCGAGGCGAGTGGCGAAAGGGCCCGGGCCCTGACGCTGCAGGACGATCTCGTCCGGGTCAGCGCCGACCAGGCGACTCTCGCCGCGCTGCTCGCCGGCCTGCCTCAGCCGGTCTGGACGCGCGACGCCAATGGCCGCCTAAGCTGGGTCAATGGCGCCTATGCAAGGGCGGTCGAGGCGGCCGACGGCGCCGAGGCGGTCAAAAACGGCCTCGAGCTGTTCGACCGCTCCGAACGGGAGGCCGCCGGCAGGGCACGCCAGGAGGGCCGCGCCTTCACGATGCGCGCGCCGGTGGTGATGGCCGGCCAGCGCCGCATCGTCGACATCCTGGAAACGCCGACGCCGACGGGCTCCGCCGGCATCGCCACCGATATGAGCGAGCTCGAGGCGGTGCGCGCCGATCTGCAGCGCCAGATGGATGCGCATGTCAGCACGCTCGACCGGCTGAAGACCGCGGTCGCGGTCTTCGACGCCTCGCAAAGGCTGGTCTACAACAATAGCGGCTACGAGACGCTGTGGTCGCTCGACCCGAATTTCCTGGAGAGCCGGCCCAGCGACGGCGAGATCCTCGACCGGCTGCGCACCGAGCGCCGCCTGCCGGAGCTCGGCGACTACCGGAGCTGGAAGGCAGGGGTGCAGGCCGCCTACACCGCGACCCGCGCCAGCGAGGACTGGTGGTACCTGCCCGACGGGCGCACCATCCATGTCGTCGCCAGCCCGCATCCGCAGGGCGGCGTGACCTATCTCTTCGACGACGAGACCGAACGCTTCACCCTGGAATCACGCTTCAACGCCTTGTCGCGCACGCAGCGCGAGACGCTCGACTCGCTGCGCGAAGGCGTCGCGGTGTTCGGTTCCGACGGTCGTCTCAAGCTCTCCAACCCGGCCTTTGCACAGCTCTGGAAGCTGACGCCGGAGCGCACCGCCGGCACCCCGCATATCGACGAGGTCGTCAGCCTGTGCCGCCCGCTCTTCCCGGAGGATGCGGTCTGGACAGAGATCCGCAGCGCCGTCGCCGGCGTGCGCGATGCACGCGAGGATTACCGCTGCCATATGGCCCGGCGCGACGGCACGGTACTGGACTGCAGCGCCGCGCCGCTGCCGGACGGTGCAACCCTGATCACCTTCGCCGACGTCACGGCCGGCGTGAATGTCGAGCGGGCGCTGACCGAGCGCAACGAAGCCCTGGAGAAGGCCTCGCGTCTGCGCGAGGAATTCGTCCATCACGTCTCCTATGAGCTGCGCTCGCCGCTGACCAACATCATCGGCTTCGCGCAATTGCTCGGCGAGGAGACGATCGGCGCGCTCAACGAGAAGCAGCGCGACTATGCCGGCCATATCGTGCGTTCCTCCGGCGCGCTGCTCGCCATCATCAACGACATTCTAGACCTCGCCTCGATCGACAATGGCGCGCTCTCACTCGATCTTGAAGAGGTCGACGTTGCCCAGACGATCGCCCAGGCGGCGACCGGGCTGCAGGACCGGCTCGCCGACAGCAAGCTCGAACTCAAGGTCGAGATCGCGCCGCATACCGGCCCGCTGCGGGCGGACGGCAAACGCCTGCGCCAGATCCTGTTCAACCTGATCTCGAACGCCATCGGCTTCTCGCAGCCCGGCCAGACCATCCGGGTCAGCGCCGGACGCGTCGGCGGCGAAATCCGCATCACCGTCGCCGATGACGGCCGCGGCATCCCCGACGAGGTCAAGGAGAAGGTGTTCGACCGGTTCGAGAGCCATTCGCTGGGATCGCGCCATCGCGGCGTCGGCCTCGGCCTCTCGATCGTCCGCTCGATCGTCGAACTGCATGGCGGGCGGATCGAGCTGGAATCGGCACCGGGCGCCGGCACTCGCGTCACCGCCGTGTTCCCGCCCGAGGGCATGCGCATCTCGGACGCCGCGGAATGAGCGAGGAAGCCGCCAGGGCGGGCACGCACACAGTCCTCCTGACCGACGAGGCCGCGACCATCCGGCTGGCGCGCGACATCGCCGACATTCTCAGGACCGGCGACATCGTCGCGCTTTCCGGCCATCTCGGCGCCGGCAAATCCCTGATCGCCCGGGCGATGCTGCGGAGGCTGGCCGAAGACCCGGACTTGGAGGCGCCGAGCCCGACCTTCACCCTGGTCCAGAGCTACGATGTCCCGAAGGGGCTGCTGCTGCACGCCGACCTCTACCGCGTGCGCAGCCCCGACGAGCTCGACGATCTCGGGCTGATCGAGGATCTGGAGCGAGCGATCACGCTGGTCGAGTGGCCCGACCGCGCCGGCGCGCGCCTGCCGGCCGGACGCCGGCTCGACATCGTCATCGAGGTCGACCCGGAAAACCCCGAGACCGGGCGGATCGCGACCCTTTCGGGCGGCGTTCTCTGGCGCGCCCGCCTCGCCATCGCCATCGGGGCACGGCGGATGATCGACGCCGCCGGCTGGAGCGATGCCGACCGCCAGTTCATGCTGGGCGACGCCTCGAGCCGGGCCTATGAGCGGCTGGCGCGGGAGAATGGCGAGACCGCGATCCTGATGATCTCGCCGCCGCGCCCCGACGGCCCGGCGATCCGGCAGGGCAAGCCCTACAGCGCCATCGCCCATCTCGCGGAGACGGTCGACGCCTTCGTCGCGATGGACAAGGGGCTGCGCTCGCTCGGGCTCTCGGCACCGCAGATCCTCGCCCAGGACCTCTCGACCGGACTGCTGCTGATCGAGGATCTCGGCCCCGGCCTGGTGATCGACGAGAACGGGCCGATTCCGGAGCGCTACGAGGCGGCTGCACGTCTGCTTGCCGAGATGCATCGCCATGCGCTGCCAACCATCCTGCCGGTGGCCGAGGCGCGCGACCACGTCATCCCCGACTATGACCGCGAGGCGCTGACCATCGAGACCGAGCTGGTGCTCGACTGGTATGCCCCCCACATCGCCGGGGTGACCCTGCCGGCGGTGACGCGGGCCGAGTTCGGCCGGATCTGGGACAGGCTGTTCGACGAGGTCTTCGAGACGCCGGCGACCTGGACGCTGCGCGACTATCACTCGCCCAACCTGATCTGGCTGCCCGACCGGGTCGGCCACGCCCGGCTCGGGCTGATCGACTTCCAGGACGCGGTACTCGGCCACCCCGCCTATGACCTTGTCTCGCTCGGCCAGGACGCACGCATCGACGTGCCGGCGGCCCTGGAGCTGAAGCTGCTCGCCGCCTATGCCGGGGCGCGGCGCGGCAACGACCCGGCGTTCGACCTTGCCGGCTTCGCCCGCGCCTATGCGATCCTCGGCGCGCAGCGCAACACCAAGATCGCCGGCATCTTCGCCCGTCTCGACAAGCGCGACGGCAAGCCGGGCTATCTGAAGCACCTGCCGCGCATCGAGGCCTATCTGCGCCGCGACCTCGAGCATCCCGCCCTGGCCGAACTGAAGACCTGGTACCAGACGCATCTGCCGAAGCTCTTCGCCGTGCCGGAGACGCCCGCCGAAGCGTCCGCCGAGGCCGAGCCGGAGGCAGCGGCAGAAGCCGGGCCGGATGCCGGCGACGGCGATCAACCGGCCTGACCACCACTTTTTCCGTCATTCCGGACAAGCGGCGTCAGCCGCTCGGTTGCGCTGCGGCCGGAATGAGGGCGGCCGGGACGCGCGGGACTTGAGCGAATCCCGTCGCCGTGGCTGATAGGCTGGACATGCCAAACGGCCAGGAGATTCGCTTGACGCAGACGACAACGCCGCCGATCCGCCGAGCAATCGTGCTGGCGGCCGGGCTCGGCAAGCGCATGCGCCCGATCACCGATACCTTGCCGAAGCCGCTGGTCGCGATCGGCGGCAAGACCATGCTCGACCATGCCCTCGACCGGCTGGCGGAAGCCGGCGTCGAACGGGCGGTGGTCAATGTCCACCATCTGCCGGAGCGCATCGAGCAGCATGTCGCGGCGCGCCGGCAGCCGCGGATCATCATCTCGGACGAGCGCGGCCTTTTGCTGGAAACCGGCGGGGGCGCCAAGAAGGCGTTGCCCCAGCTCGGAAGCGAGCCGTTCTTCAGCGTCAACGCCGATTCGCTCTGGAGCGAGAACGGCGTTTCCAATCTTTCCGCCATGGCTGCGGCCTGGGACCCGGCCCGGATGGACCTTTTGCTGCTGCTTTCGGAACGCGAGGGCAGCGTCGGCTTCGACGGTGCCGGAGACTTCTTCCGCGATGCGGAGGGCAGGCTGACCAGGCGCGGCAAGGCCACCAGCGCCCCCTTCGTCTATGCCGGCGTCGCGATCCTCAAGCCGGAACTCTTCGCCGACACGCCCGAGGGCTCGTTCTCGTTCAACCTGCTCTTCGACCGGGCGATCGCGGCCGGGCGGCTCTTCGGCCACGAGCTCGACGGGCGCTGGCTGCATGTCGGCACGCCGGAGGCGATCCCGCTGGCGGAGGCCGCCTACGCCGCCCATCGGGCCTGAACGGCATGGCCGGGCTCAACCTGTTCAGCATCCCGGCCGGCGCGCCGTTTCTCGCGGTGCTGGCGGAGACATTGCTGGCCGGGCGCTTCGGCAAGGCCCATGATCCCGGCGACCCGACGGCGCTGTCGCGCACGACGCTCTACCTGCCAACGCAGCGCGCCGCCCGTGCGCTCGCGGCGATCCTGTCGGAAAAGCTCGGCGGCCGGCCGCTGCTCCTGCCGCGTATCGTGCCGCTCGGCGATGTCGACGAAGCCGAGACGGCGCTAATCGCCGGCTCCGGCGAGATGCTGGCGCGCATCGCGCCGATCGAACCGCTGCAACGCCGGCTGATCCTCACCCGGCTGATCGCGCAATGGGGCAAGGCCGCCAACCGCCAGCATCTGCGGCTCGATCCGGCAGAGCCGGCTCTGGTGCCCTCGACGCTCGCCGAGGCCTGGGGCCTCGCCGGCGACCTCGCCGGCCTGCTCGACCAGATGCAGACCGAGGGCGTGGCACCGGAGCGGCTGCGGGGTCTCGACGCCGCCCGCTTCGACGAGATCTGGCAGTTCAACGCCCGTTTCCTCGATATCGTCGCCGAGACCTGGCCCGCGATCCTTGCCGAGCGCGGCGAATGCGACCCGGCCGATTTCCGCAACCGCATGCTCGAGGCCGAGCGCCGGCGCCTCGAGGCCGGCGGATTTTCCGGCCCGGTGATCGCCGCCGGCTCGACCGGCACGGTGCCGGCGACGGCGCGGCTGCTCGCCACGATCGCGCGCCTGCCGAACGGCGCGGTGGTGCTGCCCGATCTCGACGAGACGCTGCCGGAGCCGGCCTGGCGCGCGATCTCCGGCGAGCCGGCGCCTTCGCACCCGCAGGCCGCCCTGCATCATCTCCTCGAGGTGATCGGAGCCGGCCGCGACGAGGTCGAGAGCCTGGCGAAGCCGACCGAGACCTTGGCCGCCCGGCGCGACCTGCTACGGCAGGCGATGCTGCCGGCGACGGTGACCGATGGCTGGGCCGGCATCGCCGCCGCGCCCGGCGCGGACACGGCGCTCGCCGGCTTGCGCGTGGTCGAAGCGGCCGATGAGCGCGAGGAGGCGCTCGTCGCCGCGCTCGCTTTGCGCGAGGCGCTGGAACGGCCGGGCGAACGGGCCGCGCTGATCACGCCGGATCGCGGTCTCGCCGAGCGTGTCGCGATCGAGCTTCGGCGCTGGGGCATCGTCGCCGACGATTCCGCCGGCTTGCCGCTCGGGCGCTGGCGGGCCGGGGCGCTGCTACGCCTCGTGCTCGACGCCGTCGCGACGGAATTCGCGCCGGCCGGCATCGTCGCCCTGCTGGCGCACCCGCTCTGCCGGCTCGGCCTCAGCGAAGCCGTGCTGCGCCAGGGTGCGGCGACGCTGGAGATCGGCTGCTGGCGCGGCGCAAGCTGACGCCGGAGGATCGCGCCGCGGCCGAGCAGGTTCTCGCCCGCTTCGACGCGGCCTTGTCGCCGCTGGCGGCGGCGCTCGCCCGGCGCGAGCCGGTACTCGCAGAGGTCGCGGGAGCCGCCCGCGCCGCCGTCGCGGCGGTCGGCAGCGACGAGAGCGGCAGTTCTCTGGTCTTCCGAGGGCCCGATGGCGAGGCGCTGGCCGCATTGTTCGACGAGATCGAGGCCGCGCTGGCGGAGGCCCCGACGGAAGGGCGGGCGCGCGACTGGATCGCTATCCTCTCCGGGCTGATCGACGAGCGCGCGGTGGTCAGGCGCGAGCCCGGCCATCCCCGCCTGAAGATCTGGGGCCTGCTCGAGGCCCGCCTGCTCGAAGCGGAGCATGTCGTGCTCGGTGGCCTGATCGAGGGCGTCTGGCCGCCCGCGACGCAGACCGATTCCTTCCTCAACCGGCCGATGCGGGCCGAGCTCGGCCTCACCTCGCCGGAACGGCGCATCGGCCAGACCGCGCATGACTTCGTCCAGGCGGCGCTGGCGGGCAAGGTGACGCTGACCCGCGCCCGCAAGGCCGGCGAGGCGGAGACCATCCCCTCGCGCTTCTGGCAGCGCCTGAAGGCGGTGACGCCGGCCGATACCTGGCAGGCGGCCGAGGCGCGCGGCCGCGAGCTGATCGGCTGGGCCGGCCTGCTCAGCGCCCCGGCGCGGGCGACACCGGCGAGCCGGCCGAAGCCGGTGCCAGCGCCGCATCTGCATCCGAAGCGGCTCAGCGTCACCGAGGTCGAGACGCTCTATCGCGACCCCTATGCGCTGTTCGCCCGCAAGATCCTGAAGCTCGACGCCCTGCCCGAGATGGCGGAGGATCCCGGCGCCTCTGATCGCGGCTCGCTGCTGCACGACATCGTCGCCGAGTTCGCGCAGACCTATCCCGAGCAGATGCCGGCCGGCGCCGCCGCGAGCCTGATCGAGATCGGCGAGCGGATGTTCCGCGCCTTCGACGAGACGCCGGAGGTGCGCGCCTTCTGGTGGCCGCGCTTCCTGATGATCGTGCAGAACTTCGTCGGCTGGGAGGAGAGGCGCCGGCCGGAGCTCGCCAAGGTCGCGGTCGAGCACGACACCCAAGGCGAGTTTCCCCTGCCGGGCGGCGGCGGCATCCTGCTCACCGGCCGGGCCGACCGGATCGAGGTGACGCGCGAAGGCAAGCTCAGGATCATCGACTTCAAGACCGGCGCGCCGCCGAGCGACGAGCAGGTCAGGCTCGGCTTCGCACCGCAACTGACACTCGAAGCCGAGCTTGCGCTGCGCCACGGCTTTCCGCCCACGGTCAGGGCGGCGCCGGTCGAGGCGCTCATGTACCTGAAGCTCGGCCACGACCCGAAAAGCTGGCAGAAGGACAAGAAGCTCGCCTTCAAGGACGAGAGCCAGGCCGACGTCACCGCCCGCCATCTTGCGCATCTGCTCGCGCATCTTGCGGCGCTGCGGGCTGGCAAGGAGCCCTATGTCTCGCGGCGGGCGCCGGCCTACATCAAGTACGCCAGCCCCTATGACCAGCTCGCGCGGGTCAAGGAATGGTCGGCCGCGCCCGGCCTCGGCTCCGAGACGGGAGACGAGGCATGAGCGCCCACGCCACCCCGGCCGGCTGGGTCATCCCTGAGCTGACGAAGGCCAACCAGGCGCTGGCGGCTGAGCCCGATCTCAGCGCCTGGGTCGCCGCCAATGCCGGCTCGGGCAAGACCCATGTGCTGGTCAACCGGGTGCTGCGCCTTTTGCTCGACGGGGTCGCTCCCGGGCGGATGCTCTGCATCACCTATACCAAGGCCGCCGCCGCCAACATGTCGAACCGGCTGTTCCGGGCGCTGTCGGAATGGGCCGTCGCAGACGACGAGACGCTACGCGCAATCCTTGCGAAGCTGACCGGGCAGGCGCCGGGCGCCGCCGGCCTCGCCCGGGCACGGCGGCTGTTCGCGCAGGCGCTGGAGACGCCGGGCGGCCTCAAGATCGAGACGATCCACGCCTTCTGCACCCGCGTGCTGCAGAGCGCCCCCTTCGAGGCGAACGTGCCGGCGCGCTTCGAGGTCGCCGACGATCTCGCCCAGGACGAGTTGATGCGCGATGCCAGGCGCGACCTGCTCGCGACCGCCGCCGCAGAGCCGGACGGACCGCAGGCGCGGGCGCTGCGCTTCATGGCGCGCGAGGCGGCGCAGGACTCGTTCGACCAGATCATGCGCGAGGCGCTGCACCAGCGCGCGCTGTTCAATGACAGCCTCGGCCGGGCGCGCAGCCCAGAGGAGATGGAAGCCGGCATCGCCGCCTTCCTCGGCATCGCGACGGCGCTGACGCCGGAGATAGTTCAGCAGCGCTTCGGGGCGGAGCTCGCCAGCATCGGCGGCATCTCGGCACTGATCGACAGCTTCGATGCCGGCAGCGCAACGCGGCAGAAGGCGGCGGCAGCACTGCGACTCGCGCTCTCGACGGAAGCCGGGATCCACCCGGTCGCCGCCTGCCGGGCCGGCATCCTGACCCTCGAAGGCACGGTCAGCCAGCATGTCCGCGGCAAGGGCAACAGCGCCCTGCCGGCCCATCTCGACGAGGCGCTCGACACCGTCGCGGGCTGCCTGCTGCGCGCGATCGAACAGCTCAACGCCATCGCCGTGCGTGAGCGTAGCAATGCGCTTGCCGTGCTGGTGACCCATATCCTCGCCGCCTACCAGCGCCTGAAGGCACTGCGCTCGCTGCTCGACTATGACGACCTGATCGGCAAGACGCGCTCGCTGCTCGACCGGGTCGATCCGGCCTGGGCGCTCTACAAGCTCGATGCCGGCATAGACCACATCCTGCTCGACGAGGCGCAGGACACCAGTGAGGCGCAATGGGCGATCCTGCGCCGCCTCGCCGAGGAATTCTCCGCCGGCGAGGGCGCACGCGATCAGGCGCGGCCGCGCACCGTGTTCGTCGTCGGCGACGAGAAGCAGTCGATCTACGGCTTCCAGGGCGCGGCGCCGCGGCATTTCGGCGAGGAGCGCGCCAGGCTGGGCAAGCGCCTGGACGCTGCCGGCCAGCGCTTCGCGCCGATCAGCCTCAACACCTCCTTCCGCTCGGCGCCGGACATCATGCAGGCGGTCGACGCCGTCTTCGCACCGCAGGCGCATTGGCGCGGCCTCGTCTTCGACGGCGGCGCCGGGCCGGAACGGCACGACACGGTCAGGCAGGCGGCGATCGGCGCGGTCGATCTCTGGCCGATCTCCGCCGACGATGCCGGCGACAAGCCCGACGCCTGGACGACACCGGTCGATGCGCCCGAGCGCCGCTCGGGGCTGGTCAAGCTCGCCGCGCGCATCGCCGAGGTGCTGAAGCGCTGGAAAGAGGCCGGCCATGACGATCTCGGCCGGCCGTTCAAGCCGGGCGACGTGATGATCCTGCTGCGCCAGCGCGGGGCGCTGTTCGAGGCGATCGTCAAGGCGCTGAAGGATGCCGGCGTGCCCGTCGCCGGGCGCGACCGGCTGACGCTCGCCGAGCACCCCGCCATCGAGGACCTGGTCGCGCTCGGCCGCGCCATCCTGCTGCCGCAGGACGACCTTTCGCTGGCGATCACGCTGAAGACGCCGCTGTTCGGGCTCGACGACGACGACCTCTTGCGCTTCGCGCCGGAGCGGAAAGGCTCGCTGCGCGAGGCGCTGCGCCAGGCGGCCGAGAGCGAGCCGCGCTATGCCGCTGTCGAGGCAAGGCTGACCGAACTCGCCGAGGATGCCGGGCGCAACGGCCCGTTCCGCTTCTTCGCCGGGCTGCTCGGCCCCGGCGGAGGGCGCAATCTGGCGCTCGCACGGCTCGGGCCGGAGGCGGGCGACGCGCTCGACGCCTTCCTCAGCGCCGCGCTCGACCATGAACGGCGCTACGGGCCCTCGCTCGCCGGCTTCCTGCACCATGTCGGGGCGGTCGCGACGCAGGTGAAGCGCGATCTCTCGGCCAGCGCCGGCGAGGTCCGGGTAATGACGGTGCACGGTTCGAAGGGGCTGGAGGCGCCGGTCGTCATCCTCGCCGATCTCGGCGTCGCGCCGGGCGAGCGGCGCCTGCCGAAACTGATCGGCGTCGAGACGCCGGGGGGCGTGCCGGTGCCGATCTGGGCGCCGGCCAGGGCCGGCGATTCCAGCGCGACCCGCGGCGCCAAGGACGAGATCGTCGCCCAGATGATCGAGGAGCATCACCGCCTGCTCTATGTCGCGATGACGCGGGCCGAGGAGCGGCTGATCCTGTGCGGCGTGCAGGCCAAGGGCGAGGCGCCCGAGGGTTCGTGGTACGCCATGGCCGAGCTCGGGCTCGCCGCCTCGACTAGCGGGCTCGGCGAGGTCGCGGCGCCCGATGGCGACGGCACGGTCCGGCGCTTCATGGTCTCGCGGCCGCAAGCGCAGGCTAAGGCCGAGACGCAGACCGCGCCGGTCGGCGCCATTGCCCCGGCATGGCTCGCCCGCTCCGCACCGCCGGAGCAGGAAGCCCTGCCGCCGCTGCGGCCCTCCAACGCGCTCGGCGCCGCCGATGCGACCGCCCGTCCGGCCGATAGCCCTTTCCTCGCCGAAGCGGCCGCGGCTGGACGCCTGGCGCATCTCCTGCTCCAGATCCTGCCGGAGGTGCCGCCCGAAAGGCGCGGCGAAACCGCCCGCGCTCTGGCGGAGGCGCGCGGGCCCAATCTTCCGGCCGAGCGCCGCCAGCGCATCTGCGCCGACGCGCTGGCGCTGATCGAACGGCCCGAGCTCGCGGCGCTCTTCGCACCGGGCAGCCTTGCCGAAGCGCCACTCGCCGGCGAGGTCACCTTGCCCGGCGGCCAGAAGCGCCCGGTGATCGGGCGGATCGACCGGCTGGCCGCGACCGATGACGAGGTGCTGATCGCCGATTTCAAGACGGCGGCGCGAGCGCCGAAGGACGCCGCCTCCCTGCCGGCGGCGACGCTGGCGCAGCTCGCGGTCTATCGCCGGCTGGTCGGCGAGATCTATCCGGGCCGGCCGGTGAGGGCGCTGGCGATCTATACGGCGAGCCTCACCGTGCTCGAGCCGAGCGCGGCGGAACTCGATGCCGTTCTGGCGAATTTGGCAGGGTAGACCTGCTTCATCGTGAGGCGAGCCAGCCTTGACCCTGGCGGGCTCGGTTCATAGCTTCCACTCCGAACGACGGCGCGAAGCCGTCCGCAAATCGAAAAGGCGACAGCCATGGCGACGACGAAAGTGACCGATGCGAGCTTCGAGGCCGATGTCCTCAAGTCGAGCCAGCCGGTGGTTGTGGACTTCTGGGCCGAGTGGTGCGGCCCCTGCCGGATGATCGGCCCGGCGCTCGAGGAGATCGCCGGCGAGCTCGACGGCAAGGTCAAGATCGTGAAGATGAATGTCGACGAGAACCAGCAGATCCCGGCTCAGTTCGGCATCCGCTCGATCCCGACCCTGATGCTGTTCAAGGACGGCAAGCTGGCCTCGCAGAAGGTCGGCGCTGCCCCGAAGAGCGACCTTTCGCGCTGGATCTCGGCCGCGGTCTGAAGGCTTTCGGCTGAAACCAAAAGGCCCGCCTTCCCCAGGGAAGGCGGGCCTTTTTATGGTCTTGCGGCGCCGTGATCCCGGCTGGAGCGAAGCGCGAGGCCTCAGCCCTTGCGATTATCGAGCGCGAAGGAGCCCGGGCCGGCGAAGAAGATGTAGAAGAAGATGAAGCAGAACAGCAGGGCCGGCTCGCCGCCATTGAGCAGCGGGTAGAAGCTCTTGGGCGCGTGCGCCATCCAGTATGCGACGGCCATCAGCCCCGACAGGACGAAAGCGGTCGGGCGGGTGAGGAAGCCGACCGCGATCAACAGGCCGCCGACGACTTCGAGCACTGCCGCGGTCCAGCTCAGGCTGAAGGCGGCCGGCATGCCCCAGGACGGCGCAACCGGAAAGGCGAAGAGCTTCTGGGTGCCATGGGTGAAGAAGGTCAGCGCAGTCACGATGCGCAGCAGGGCAAGCGAATGCGGAGCAAAGCGGCCGAGTGAATCCAGGCGTGGCATGCAGAAATTCTTTCCTATTCGAGACTAGATTAGAGAAATTCCATTCGAATGGTGGCCTTTGCTGGCAAATAACTGATTCACCACTCTGGGCGGTTGTCAGCGACCGGCTGGGGGCGATCAACTCACATTTTCGTTTGCAGTGCAGCAAAGGGAACCGGCGGCAGATCCGCCACAGTGTGGGAAACTTGCCGGTTTGGCGGCGATCCGCCGCGCGGCGAGCTTAACCACCCCTTAAAAGCGCCATGTTTGAATCCTGTGTGGAAGTTGGCCGGCTCGCCTGACACAAAGCCGGCATTGGGGCCTGAACGGGGCGGAATGAACGACCGGTCGAGACGGAACGGAGAGCGGCGCGAGCCCTCATTCGAACGTGCGCGCGAGGATTACGAGCGCGACGACGACGATCTGCGCCTGTCGGCCGAGGACCGCCCCTATCGTGGAGGAAGAAACCCCGTGGCACCGCGCCAGCAACCGCGCCGTCAGAAGACTGAAGCGCGTGGTGGCCGCAAGCAGCGCCGCAAGGGCAGGTCCTTCTTCGGCCGGATCTTCTACTGGGGCCTCGTCCTCGGGCTCTGGGCCGTGCTCGGCGTCGGCGGGGTCGTCGCCTATCACGCCGCGCAATTGCCGCCGATCGACCAGCTCACCGTGCCGAAGCGGCCGCCAAACATCGCGATCCTCGCCGCGGACGGCTCGCTGCTCGCCAATCGCGGCGAGACCGGCGGGCGCACGATCACGCTCGGCGAGGTGCCGCCCTATCTGCCCAAGGCCTTCGTCGCCATCGAGGACCGGCGCTTCTACGAGCATTTCGGCATCGACCCGATCGGCCTCACCCGCGCCGTCGTCAACAATGTGACAAAGCGCGGCGGCGTCCAGGGCGGCTCGACCCTGACGCAGCAGCTCGCCAAGAACCTGTTCCTGACCCAGGAACGCACCGCCGCCCGCAAGATCCAGGAGGCGATCCTCTCGCTCTGGCTGGAGCGGACCTACACCAAGGACCAGATCCTCGAGCTCTATCTCAACCGGGTCTATTTCGGCTCGGGCGCCTATGGCGTCGAGGCGGCCGCCCAGCGCTATTTCAACAAATCGGCCCGCTCGGTGACGATCGCCGAGGCGGCGATGCTCGCAGGCCTCGTCCAAGCGCCGTCGCGGCTGGCGCCGAACCGCAATCCGGAAGCGGCGGAGAAGCGGGCGCAGCTCGTCATCGCCGCAATGGCCGATCAGGGCCTGATCTCGCCGGCCTCGGCCAAGAGCGCGCTGGTCGCGCCGGCGGAAGCCGCCGAGCGCACCGGCGCCGGCTCGGTCAACTACGCCGCCGACTACGTCATGGACGTGCTCGACGATTTCATCGGCGCGATCGAGGGCGACGTCACCGTCCTGACCACGATCGACACCAAGCTGCAGGCCAGCGCCGAGACCATGCTGGTCGAGGCCCTGAACGCCCAGGGCGCCAAACAGGGTGTCGGCCAGGGTGCCATCGTCTCGATGGCACCGGACGGGGCGTTGCGCGCCCTGATCGGCGGACGCGACTACACCAAGAGCCAGTTCAACCGCGCCACGGCGGCGCGGCGCCAGCCGGGCTCGGCCTTCAAGCCCTTCGTCTATCTCGCGGCACTGGAAAACGGGCTCACGCCCGATGCGATCCGCGACGACTCGCCGGTCTCGATCCGGGGCTGGCAGCCGGAGAACAACAGCCGCACCTATCGCGGCCCGGTGACGCTGCAGACCGCCTTCGCGCTCTCCCTCAACACCGTGGTGGTCAAGCTCAACCAGGAGATCGGCCCAAAGGAAGCGGTCCGCGTGGCGCAGCGCCTCGGCATCAATTCGGCGCTGCAGGCCAATCCCTCGCTCGCGCTCGGCACCTCCGAGGTCACGCCGATCGAGCTGACCAGCGCCTATGCGAGCTTCGCCAATGGCGGCAAGGGCGTGCTGCCCTATGTCATCCGCGAGGTGAAGTCGCTCTCCGGCAAGGTGCTCTATGCCCGCAAGGGCAGCGGCTTCGGCGAAGTCGTGAAGCCGCAGATTTTGTCGATGATGAACGCCATGTTCAACGAGACCATGGTGCGCGGCACCGGCAGCAAGGCCAATATCCCGGGCTGGGAGATGGGCGGCAAGTCGGGCACGACCCAGGATTTCCGCGATGCCTGGTTCGTCGGCTTCAGCTCCCGGCTGGTGACCGCGGTCTGGCTCGGCAATGACGACAACAGCACGATGAAACGGGTCTATGGCAGCGGCCTGCCGGCGGAGATCTGGAGCAAGTTCATGAAGGCCGCCCATGCCGGCCAGCAGCCGGCACCGCTGCCGGGCGGGCTCTGGCATAGCGGGCCGAAGTCGATCTTCGAGCCGGGCGAGCCGGTCGCCGGCATCGCGCCGCGGCCGCAGGGCGCGGTCGAGGGCGACCGGGCCTGGACCCCGCCGCCGCCGCAGGAGAAGAACTTCCTGGAGCGCTTGTTCGGCGGGTAGCGCGCCTCACGTCCCGCGCGGCTTGGCGCGCGTCGTCGGCGGCGCGGCGGCGGGATCGTCCGGCCAGGGATGGCGCGGATAGCGGCCCTTCATCTCGGCCTTCACCGCGGCCCAGGAGCCGCGCCAGAAGCCCGGCAGGTCGCGCGTCACCTGGATCGGGCGATGCGCCGGCGAAAGCAGCTCCAGCACCAGCGGCACGCGCCCGCCGGCCAGCGCCGGGTGCTTGGCCAACCCGAACAGCTCCTGTACCCGGACCGAGATGGTCGGGCCGGCCTCGGCGCCATAGTCGACGGCGAGCTGCGAGCCGGTCGGCGCGGCAAAATGCGTCGGTGCCTCGGCATCGAGCCGGCGCTTCAGATCCCAGGGCAGAAGCTCGGCCAGCGCGCCATCGAGATCGCCCGGCGTGATCGCGGCGAGCGAGTTGCGGCCGACGATGTGCGGCGCGAGCCAGTCCGCCGCGCCCTCGACGAGCCCGGCATCGGAAAGATCGGGCCAGCCGCTGCCCGGCCCTTCGGCCGTGCGCAGGAAGGCGACACGCTCGCGCAATTGCGCCTGCGCCCTGCTCCAGGGCAGGGCGTCGATCCCGAGGGCGGCGACGCCCTTCGCCAGGACGACGGCGTTCTCCTCGCTCGCCTCGACCGGCAAAGGACGCTCGGCCAGGACCAGCGCGCCGAAGCGCCGGCTGGCGCGCGCGCGCAAGGCCCTGGCGGCGCGGTCGAACGAGGTCTCGGCCTGTTCCGACAGGCGGGTGCGGATCAGGCCGGAGGCGGCGAGTTCGGCGATCTCCGCCTCGTCGATGGCGGCGGCACTGAGGATACGGGCCTGGGCGGCGCTGCCGGTCATCTCGCCGACGACCAGATAGGGCTCGCGTGCGAGGCGCTGGCCGGGCTCCAGGGCGGCGCCGCGGCCATTGGCCAGCAGATACTGGCCAGAGCCCGGCTGGCGGGCCTTGGCAACCCGGTCAGGAAAGGCGAGCGCCAGCAGGAAACCGGGCGAATGGGTGCGCTCATCGCCTTTCGGCGCCTTCGCTCCCGCCTGCCGGGCCCAGCCCTCGGCGAGGCGGCGCATGTCGGCGGCGCGGCCGCCGCGCTCGCGCCCGAAGCGTTCGAGCCGCTCGGCGAGGTCGATCGCCTCGCCGAGCGGCTCGAACGCTTCGGGCGCG